>VERK01000341.1 GCA_018882725.1 Actinomycetota bacterium
GGAGCACACCGCTGTGAGCGATGACGGGTCGTGTCTCATCGCTCCGTTCGAACGCGCGCTTCACCCAGCGGTCGAGGATGCTCTTGTTCCAACTGGGCAACTGCTGGCCGGCCAAGAACGGCAGCGCCAACTTCTTGAGGTCGAACGTGTGGCCGTCACCGACACTCAGTGTGAACGGTTCGTTGTGCGCGCACCACAGCGCGATCGACGGATGATGACCCAGAACGTTGACGGTCTCTTCGGCCTGGCGAACCGCCTGCCGGCGAATCTGCCGGGCGTAGCCCCACTGCAGGGGGAAGTCCTGCCACACCAGCATTCCCAGTTCGTCGGCCGCGTCGTACAACTCGGGTCGCGACACATGTCCGTGCACGCGAACGAGGTCGAGGCCGGCTTCCCGGGCTAGTTCGATGTCGCGACGAAGGTCGTCGGGGCTGGCCTCGCCGAGAGTCGCGCGGGTGGGGGCCAAGTTCGTGCCCTTGACGAAGAGACGCTCGCCGTTGACCGAGAACACCCAGTCCTGCATGGCCACTTCGCGCAGACCCGTGCGGAGGGTGCGATCGTGACTCACGATCTGGTCGACGATCACACGCATGGTCACGTCGACCAGAGGTTGCGGACCCATCGACCAGGGCCACCACAATTGAGGATCATCGAGATCGAAGGTCCAGTCGATTTCGTTGGCGCCCGACGCGAGAGTGCGCTCTTGTTCGTCGACCTTCTCGCCATCGACGAGCGTGACGATCTTGACCGGGCGTTCGATGTCGCTGTCGAGGCGCGCGTGCAGGCGGAGGTGGGCCCGCGATTCGTTGGCATCGCGACAGAGGACGTTCCATGCGTCGATGCGAACCGGACCGGTGCGCTCGATCCGGACTCCGCGCCACAGGCCACCCGGGTTGAACGACGGCGAGATGCAGTCCCAGTGTTGGAAGACACCCGTGATGTTGCGCTTCGAACGCTTGTCGCGCTGGGGCGAGCACGTCACGGCGATAGCGAGCGCATGCTCGGTGTCGAGTTGTGACAACGCCGTCACGTCGTACGCGTGCGGAACGAAGTAACCCTCAGGGTCGCCGAGGTAGGCGCCGTCGAGCCAGATGTCGGCTTGATAGAAGGCGCCATCGAGCACGACGAATCGTCGCTCACCGGTCACCGGCTTCTCGGACGTGAACGTTCGGCGATAGAGGAGTGGTCCGTCGGATGCGGCGAAGTTCGGATTGGACTGCCAGTGCGACGGCACCGTGATGGTGGGCCAGTCCTCGTCGTCGGTTTCGAGACCGACTCCCGTTCGTAAGACGTCGTCGGATGCGGCGATCACGCGCCACTCGCCGTCGAGATCGTGGAGAGAC
>VERK01000148.1 GCA_018882725.1 Actinomycetota bacterium
GTCGGCCGAGGTGATCGATGGACTCCGGGCCGATGGTCATCCCATCGATTACGGCTCGGCTGGCGAGAACATCACGATCCGTGGGCTCGACTGGAACGACGTGCGACCCGGTGTGCGCTTACGGATCGGCGAGGTGATGTGCGAGGTGTGGGCGTACGCGGTGCCGTGCAAGAAGAACGCGCAGTGGATGAAGGACGGCGACTTCGGTCGACTGCACCACGATCGTGAGGGTGAGTTCGGCGGGGCGATCAGCCGGTTGTACGCGACGGTCACCGAGCGCGGGATGGTGCATCCCGACGACGCCGTCACCCTCGAGCCCTAACGCCCTGGAGCCCCAGCACCTAGTCAGGTGCTGTGCAGGAGTTCGTGGAGAGGGGCGCGGAAGTCGCGCAACGGTTGGTACCCCGCGTCGCGCCACGCCTTGTTCTCCAACACGCTGTTGGCCGGCCGCTTCGCCGGACGCGGCGGCACGAGCTCGGCCGTCGTGATCGCGCGCACCGCATCGGGATCACTCCCCAACTCACGCACGATCTCGCGCACGAATCCGTGCCAACTCACCACACCCTGATTCGTGAGGTGGAACACCCCGCTGTGCCGATCATCCACGAGCGTGAACAATGCCGGCGCCAAATCGGCTGTGAACGTAGGGCACCCCACCTGGTCGCTCACGAACGCCAACGCCTTGCCTTCGCCAACCAAACGCTGCACCGTCCGCACCATGTTCGAACCGTTGGCTCCACACACCCACGACGTGCGCACCACCACCGCGTTCGAGCCGAGTTCGAGCGCGACTCTCTCCCCCGCCAACTTCGATGCGCCGTACACACTCTGCGGATTGGGGGTATCGGTCTCCGCGTAGGCGCCGGTCTTCGTGCCGTCGAACACGTAATCGGTACTGATGTGCACGAGTCGCGCGTCGATCGCGTCGCAGGCCTCGACGATCCAGCGCACCGCGTGTTCGTTCACCGCGAACGCTTTCTCCACCTCGGATTCACACTGGTCGACCGCAGTCATCGCGGCGCAGTTGATGATCACGTCGGGGCGCCACTCGGCAATGGCTTCGTGCACCTGCTCGCGCTGCGTGATGTCGAGATCGACCTGATCGACCGCCAGCACGGTGTCGCCTCGCGACGACGCCACTGCCACAACATCGTGACCCAGTTGACCGGCCGCCCCGGTGACGAGAACGCGGTTCACAGTCCGGCGCGCGCCTTGAGCGGTTCCCACCACGCGCGGTTGTTCCGATACCAGTCGACAGTCTCGGCGAGCGACTCCTCGAACGAGCGCTGCATCTTCCAACCCAACGCGCTGATCTTGTCGATGGTCACCGAGTAGCGGCGATCGTGACCGAGTCGATCGGCCACCGGCTGCACGAACGACTCGTCGCGACCACACAACTCGAGCAAGCGGTATGTGATCTCGCGATTGGTGATCTCGTTGTGAGCGCCGATGTTGTAGATCTCGCCCACCGCACCCTTCTGCAACACAAGGTGGGCCGCGCGATTGTGGTCTTCGACGTGGATCCAGTCGCGCACGTTCCCTCCGTCGCCGTACAGGGGAACCTTCTTGCCATCGAGCAAGTTGGTGGTGAAGAGCGGAATGAGCTTCTCGGGGAACTGATAGGGACCGAAGTTGTTGGAGCACCGTGTCACCACGACCGGCATGCCGTACGTGGTCACGTACGACAGCGCGATGAGGTCGCTGCTCGCCTTCGAAGCCGCATACGGCGAACGAGGTCCGAGCCGATCGGTTTCGGTGAACGACCCGACCTCGATCGATCCGTACACCTCGTCAGTGCTGATGTGCAGGAACCTCTGCACGCCCACCTGCCGCGCCACGTCGCACATCACGTTGGTGCCGAAAGCATTGGTGCGCACGAATGCGTACGGATCGACGATGCTGCGGTCGACGTGACTCTCGGCCGCAAAGTGCACCACCGCGTCGTGCCCCTTCATCGCGGTCAGAACGGCGTCGGCGTCGCAAATGTCGCCCTGAACGAAGCGACAACGACGATCGTCGACCACGTCACGAATACTCTCGAGGTTGCCGGCGTACGTGAGTTTGTCGAAGATCGTCACGTCGTCGTCGGAGTTCGCGAGCAACCAGCGCACGTAGTTCGACCCGATGAATCCGGCCGCGCCGGTCACGAACAACTTCACGTTCGCCTCAGGTTCGCAACGGCCAACGGGGCCGCTGATGATCGGGAATGTCGGCCCGCCGCGGATTGTTGGCATCTCGTGCCGACATGACCGGCGACGCCACTCCCCAATCGGCGCCGACGGCCGGATCGTCCCACGCCACACCCAACTCGTCGGATGGGTTGTAGTAGCCGTCGACGAGATACGTCATCACCAGATCGGTGTGGGCCGCGAAACCGTGCGCTACTCCCGGCGGAATGAACACACCCTTGTGAACGTCGCCCCGCAGGTCGATGGTCTGCGTCGCGCCATCAGTAGGACTTCCAACTCGAAGGTCGTGGAGAACCACACGCATCGAGCCACTGATCACGTACCAGTAGTCGGCCTGATGTAAGTGATAGTGCAGACCAACCAGCGCGCCGGCCTGCTTGTTCGAGCGATTGGTCTGGATCATCTCGCGCGCGCCCGGAATCCACTCGCGGCGATACGACTCGACGAATAATCCACGATCGTCGCCGTGCACCTTGGGCTCGGCGATCCAGACTCCGGTGATCAAGTCGCTTTCGTAGACGCGTTCCGCTTGGGTGGCCATGTCACTCCGTGTCGATCTGGCAGTGATCGCCGATCATGAGACGAAGCGCGCGCGGCTTGCGACCCGAACGCACGACTTCGGCTTCCTTGCCGATGAGACTGTCTTCGAGGCGTGGGATGTCGATGATGCGGCTGCGCTCCATGATCACCGAGTGTTCGATCTCGCTGTGTACGACTTCGCAGCCGTTGCCGATGGCCGAGTACGGGCCGATGAAACTGTCGGTGATGATCGCGTTGGCTCCGATCACGAGCGGCCCGCGCAGCGTGGAGTTGCGCACGACCGCACCCGCTTCCACCACTACGCGACCGTCCACCGACGACTCGCTGTCGACATCACCATCGATCCGCGGCTCGATCACCTCGAGCAATAGACGGTTGGCCTCGAGTAGCGGCGTGAGCTTGCCGGTGTCGATCCACCAACCGGTGAGCAACTCACAGCGCACGCGATGACCTTGATCGACCAACCACTGGATGGCATCGGTGATCTCGAGTTCACCGCGACCCGACGGCTTGATCTCGCGCACGGCGGTATTGATGGTGCGATCGAACAAGTAGACACCCACCAGCGCGAGATCGGTGGGCGGATCGGCCGGCTTCTCGACGAGGTGTACGACGTTGCCGTTGGCGTCGAGTTCGGCGATTCCGAAGCGGTGCGGGTCGGGAACCTGCTTGAGGAGAATCTGTGCGGTGGGCGGTTCGGACGAGGCGCGCGCCGATTCGAACGCGCGCACGAACGCGCCGAGATCTTGTTCGAGGAGGTTGTCGCCCAAGTACATGACGAAGTCGTCGTCACCCAGGAAGTCACGCGCGATCAAGACGCAGTGCGCCAGTCCCAAGGGCGCGTCCTGTGGAATGAACGTGATCTGCGCGCCCCACTGGCTGCCGTCGCCGAGCGCCGCCATCACCTCGGCGCGCGTGTCGCCGACGATCACGCCGATCTCGGTGATCCCGGCCGACACCATCGCCTCGATGCCGTAGAACAAGATGGGCTTGTTGGCCACCGGCACGAGTTGCTTGGCACTCGTGTGGGTGATCGGCCGCAGCCGCGTCCCGGCTCCGCCGGCGAGAATGAGGGCTTTCATGGGCGAAATGACCGAACGGTCGGCCACACACATTCTGCCATTCCGACCGGTCGCGATCGGGCTATTCGGACGGGGCCGGCGGCTCGCCCGAACCGGCGAGATAACCCAGAATCGCGGTCGCGTCGGCCCCCAACACGAGCACCGATTTGCCACCGATCTCGGTCGGAACCACCGGTAGCGAGTACCGAATCACACCGTTAGAGGCCAGTGGTCGCAAGTACTCGATCGATTCCACGAGGTCGGTGCCGGGATCGACGCGCAACGATGCCACTGCGGCGTTGATGAGATCACTCGCGCGCAACGGATTGGCCGTCATCTGCTGCTGAGCCTTGGAAACCGCCGCCTGCACGAAGGTTTGCTGACGTTCGATGCGTCCGAGATCGGCGCGTCCGTCCACCTTCCAATCGTCCACGCGAAATGTCTCGAAGTAACGACTGCGCGCATAGGCGAGCGACTGCATCGGGTCGAGCGTGTAACAACCTGGCACCGGGACCCACAGACCCGTGTGCACGTCGCGGGTGGGCGCGTCGAAACAGACATCGACTCCACCGAGCGCACCCACGATCGCCTTGAACGAGTTGAAGTCGACCTCGATGTAGTGGTTGATCGGAATTCCGAGGGCTTCCTGCACCGTCTGCACGAGCACGTCGGCGCCGTGCGTGTACGCGGTGTTGATGCGATTTTCCCCGTATCCGGGCACGTTCACCCACAGATCGCGCGGAATCGACATGATCGACGCCACGTCGCGATCGTTGTCGACGTGCAGAACCATCATCGTGTCGCTGCGTCGGCCGCCGGTCTCTTCGGCCGCGCCGATTCCGCCGTAATCGGGGCTGTTCGGATCGGCCCCTTCGCGTGTGTCGCTGCCCACCAACAAGTAGTTGACGAACGGCCCGCCGGTGTCGGCCATCACGTCGGACAACTCGGCCACCCGCTCGACGTTCGACTCCTGCTGGTTGGTGGCCGCGAGCAGTCCGAGCGAGGACGCCAACGCGAACACCACCACCAACACGAGCACACTCACACCGGCGCGGCGCGCTCGCGGGGCTCGTCGGGTCATGAACCGAAGTTAGTTGTCCTCACGTGCACGACATCGCCAACCGAGAATCGATGCGTCACACCGCAACGATCGAGAACCACCAATCGGCCATCCGATTCGATGTCGAGCGCGCGGCCTTCCACGGTGGTGTCGCCCGGAAGATGCACCACCACCTCGCGACGCAGCGTTCCGAGTCGTTTGCGATACGCCTCGTGCAATTGCGTGGGCGACATCGCGGCGTATCGATCGAGCGACGTGAGAAGTGCGCGCAACACGTCGTCCACGTCCACCTCGTGGCCCACCATCGCCGACAACGACGTGGCCCCTTCTGGCGCCCAGTTCACGTTGAGACCGAGACCCACCACCACGAAGGCCGGGCGATCACCCGCGAACGGACCGGCCGTGGCCAGGATTCCGGCCAACTTGGCCTGCGCGTCGGGGCCGAGCAGATCGTTCGGCCACTTCAAGACCGGGGCCACTCCGGTGGTGGTGACGGTCGCGTTGGCGGCGGCCAGAGCCACGGCGTGAACAAGTTCGTGAGGGTTGATCGGAACGGTGCGGAACAGCAGGCTGACCAGGAGGTTTGCTCCCGGAGGCGCCTCCCAGCGACGGTCGAGGCGACCCTTGCCCGCGGTCTGGTGAGCGGCCACCAACGCCAGATGGTCGACCGCCCCGGCCCGACCCCGATCGAACAGATCGTCGTTGGTGCTGCCGGTTTCGGCCACTCGTTCGACAGTCCAGGTACCCACGGTCTCGTTTGGTGTGACTGACGGGCGG
>VERK01000149.1 GCA_018882725.1 Actinomycetota bacterium
GCATCGAGCCGACCAGGGCGGCGAGAACGACACGCGGCATGCGGATCTCCCACAACACGGTGCTCTCGAGAGGTGAAACACCCGAGTCGATCGACACGAACGGAAGGTGGTCGAGCAACTCGAGCGGCACGCGCCACCACTCGGGTCCGGCCGGACCGATCATGGCACCGAACAAGAACGCGACGGCGAGCAGCAGGCCCGCACCGGGCAGCCACCACGAACGTCGCGTCGAGTCGGTCATGTCAGCCGACCACTCCGGCAATGGCTTCACCGATGGCGTAGAGGTAGTCAACGATGCGCGGACCCCAGCGCGAAGCCAGGTCGTCGTCCATCGCGATCACGCCTCCGTTCAGCACCGCGCTCATACCTTCCCAACCCGGGCGCGCCGCGACGGCTTCGGGCGTGACACCACAGCACTTCGTGTCGGCAAGGAAGACGAGATCAGGATCCTGGCTCACGATGAATTCGGCCGAGAGTTGCGGGTAGTCGCTCGTCCCTTCGCTCGCGTCGGCGATGTTCTGCAACCCGAACAACTCGTACAAGGAACCGACGAACGTGTTGGACGTGACCGAGTAATACGTGTCGTCGAGCTCGTGATACAAGGTCAGCGGCTCATCCAGCATCGGCGCCTGAGCGAGGATCGACTCGACCGCCGAGCGCATGGTTCCGATGATCTCGTTGCTTCGTTCGGTGCGACCGATGATCGCCGCGAGCTCCTCGATCTGCGCGTACACGTCGTCGAGCGAGGCCGGCGGCAGGCCGATCCAGACCGGAATGTCGATCGCTTCGAGTTGCGCCTTGATGCCCATCGAGTCGTCGGCGATGATCACGAGGTCGGGCTCGTACTCAGCGATGGCTTCGACGTTGGGCTCGAAGGCCGACAGGTCGGTGAGCACTGCGGAGGCTTCGGGCGGGTAGTTCGACAGCGAATCGACCGCCACCACCTGGTCGGCGGCCCCGAGCGCGTACAGCATCTCGGTGTGGGTGGGTGACAACGACACGATGCGCTGCGGGACGTCGGACGGCTCGGCGACGGACGTATCAGTGGCGGACATGTCGGGTGACGACGAGTCGTCTCCCCCGCACGATGCCAGTGCGAACAAAGAAAAAGCGCCGACCAGTAATCGACGCGCTGCTGACTTTCTCATGTGGGCCTCCTCAAGCCTGAGGAGGCAAGAGGAGTGCGAGACTGTCTCGCGATCCACCCTTGCCTCGAGGGTTGACTCGCACGCAGGTCAGGCGACCGGACTCGTCGTCCTCGGATGAACCGAGACGAACCACCGTTGCGGGACAGTGCCGGGATCTCACCGGACTTCGCTGAACTGTGCGTGCCGACTATTGCCGGCTCGACGACCATAACACCGCTGGTCCGTCGAGGGAAGTGGATCCGGAGAAGTCGGGGCCGGAACGATCTCGCTCACCCCGTCGACCTGGTCGTAGCCTCGCCCCATGACCCGAACCGAGGCGCTCAGCGAAGATCCGCGCCCCAGCGATCTGCGCACCACCGATTCGCTCGTGATCGTGCTCACCGGCGACGGGAAGGGAAAGAGCAGTTCGGCCTTCGGCATGGTTCTGCGCGCGCTGGCCCGCGGCTGGAAAGTTGCCGTCGTGCAGTTCATCAAGTCGAGCGAGTGGCAAGCGGGTGAACAGAAGATGTGCGAGCAGCTCGGCGTCACCTGGCACGCACTCGGCGGGGGCTTCACGTGGGACTCGGCGAACATCGAGCACGATCGCACGCTGGCCGCCGATGCGTGGAAGACCGCAACCGGCATCATCGAGTCGGGCGAGTTCGATCTGGTGGTTCTCGACGAAGTCACCTATCTCATGTCGTGGAAGTGGGTCGAAGCCGCCGACATCGTGTCGACCATCGCCCATCGTCCACGCCACGTCAGCATCGTCTGCACCGGCCGTGACGCTCCCGATTCGCTCGTCGAACTGGCCGACACCGTCACGTCGATGACCAACGTGAAGCACGCGTACGACCGCGGCATCGCAGCCAAGCGCGGCCTCGACTACTGATGCTCGTCGTCGTCACCGGCGGGGCTCGCAGCGGCAAGAGCACGTTCGCGGTCGAGTACGGACGTCGTCACGCCGGCCCGGTCGTCTTCGTGGCCACCGCACCGGCGATCGACGACGACATGCGCGTTCGTATCGATCGACATCGGGCCGAACGCCCCGACTGGCCCACGGTGGAAGAGCCGTGCGACCTCGTGCCGGTCGTTTCGTCAGCGGTGGCTGGTTCGCTCGTGATCGTCGACTGCCTCACGCTGTGGGTTTCGAACCTCATGTGGCGCGGAGACATCGATGCCCAGATCGAACGAGCCGCCGATGAACTCGCGTCATCGGTGCCTTCCGATGTCACCGCTCTCTTCGTCACCAACGAAGTGGGTCTGGGTGTGCATCCCGAGACCGAACTCGGCCGCCGTTACCGCGACCTTCTTGGACGCGTGAATCAACGGGTGGTAGCGGCCTCCGACCGCGCGCTCTTCATGGTGGCCGGCCGCGCGTTGCCACTGTCCGATCCGTGGGATCTCGTCTCATGAGTCGCGCCTGGCTCGTCGAACAACTCGCATCGCTCACACCACCCGACTCGGCGAGTGCACAGGCCACGCGCGACCGAGTGAACGACATCTTGCGGCCGAGCGGAGCCTTGGCCCGTCTCGACGAGATCGCGATCTGGATCGCGTCGTGGCAGCGCTCGGCGCAGCCCGCGGTGTCGCGGCCGGTGGGGCTCATCTTCGCCGCGAACCACGGTGTGGCCGCCGCCGGTGTGAGCAACTACCCCGTCGAGGTCACGGCCGCGACGGTGGCCGCCTTCGAGGCTCACTCCTCGACCGTCACCGCGTTCGCCGACATCGCCGGTGCCACCGTGAGTGTGGTCGACGTCGGCGTGAACGAGCCGAGCAACGACTTCCGCACGATGCGAGCGGTCGATGCCGAACGAGTCGACCACGTGATCGACGTGGCCCGTCGCACAGTGGACGCACTCGACACCGATCTGCTCGTGCTCGGCGAGATGGGAATCGGCAACACCACGGCGGCGGCCGCGGTTGCCCACGCGCTGTACGGCGGACAGGTGCACGAGTGGGTCGGTCGGGGCACCGGCGTCGACGACGCCGGCCTGGCGCGCAAACAGCAGGCAGTGGCGCGCGGTGTGGCCCGCATGGAACGCGACGATCCCGATGCGTCGGGCATCGACGTGGTGGCCGAAGTGGGCGGACTCGAATTGGTGGCGATGGCGGCGGCGATCGTGGCGGCGCGTCAACGCTCGCTACCGGTTCTTCTCGACGGGTACGTCGTGTCGGCGGCCGCAGCGGCTCTGCTCGATCATCATCGCGACGCGCTCGCACACTGTCGGGCCGGACACCGTTCGGCCGAACCTGGTCACCGCCGTCTGCTCGCGCTCATGGGTCTCGACCCGTTGCTCGATCTCGACATGCGTCTCGGCGAGGCGAGTGGAGCAATGGCGGCGGTGCCGCTGGTGCGCATGGCGTGCGCCGCGGTCACTCGAGTTCCGACGTTCACCGAATGGTTCTCTCGATGACCGGATTCATCGGCGCCCTCGTGTTCCTCACACGCGTCCCGATTCGCACACGTCGTTCGCTCGACACCGCCACGAGTGTGCCGTGGTTCCCGGTCGCCGGTCTCCTTATCGGCGCTGTGGTCGGTGGTGTCGCCGCGCTTCTCGAACCGTGGGCGTCACCGTCGGTGGCGGCCGTCGTCGCCGTGAGCATCGGCTTGCTCGTGACCGGCTGCTTCCACGAGGACGGTTTGGCCGATGTGGCCGACGCGTTCGTGGGTGGCTGGACACGCGACGATCGTCTGCGCATCCTGAAAGATCCGCGTCACGGAACGTACGGAGTGGCCGCGCTAGTGGCGTCGGTGCTCGTGCGCGTTCTCGCCCTCGGAACTCTCGTGTCGTACGGCCCCCGGGTCGCGTTCGCCGGGGCCGTTGTTGCGCATGGTCTGGCTCGTTCGGGCGCCGTGGGCACGATGATCGTGGGGCGACCGGCCACCGGAGACGGACTCGGCGCCGACTACGTGGCGCGGCTGGCCCGAGGTCGAAGTGCACTGGGTATCACCGTCGCGCTGATCGCGAGCGTCGCCCTCGTCGGTTGGTGGGCCGCCGTGGCCATCGGCATGGTGGTTCTGTCGGCGTGGGCCGTGTCGGCATGGGCGACACGGCGTATCGGGGGCTTCTCGGGTGACGTGCTCGGCGCCATCGAGCAAGTCGGAGAGATGACCGTGCTGGTCGCCCTCTCGATCGTCGCTGGTCACCACCAACTCTGGTGGTGACGACTCGTCACGCCTTGGCGACGAGATCGGCGATGCGCCGGATGCCTTCTTCGAGATCGGCGTCACCGAGGGCGAACGAGAAGCGCGCGTAACCGGGCGACCCGAACGCTTCACCCGGTACGAACGCCACCTTGGCTTCCGAGAGAACGATGTCGGCCAGCTCCATCGAGTTGTTGGCGACCTTGCCGTTGATCTTCTTGCCGAGCAGACCAGTGACGTTCGGGTAGCAGTAGAAAGCACCCTGCGGTTCGATGCAGGTGACACCGGGAATGGCCGACAGCATCGAGTGCATGGTGCGGCCACGCCGTTCGAAAGCCGAGCGCATCATCTTCACGGCCTCGAGGTCGCCCGACACCGCGGCCTGAGCAGCCACCTGGGCCACGTTGCTCACGTTCGACGTAGCATGGCTCTGGAAGTTGATGGCCGCCTTCATGACGTCGTTGGGTCCGATCATCCAACCCACGCGCCATCCGGTCATCGCGTAGGTCTTGGCCACACCGTTGACGATGAGACATTGATCGGCAAGATCGGGAACGAGGGTCGGCATGCTCGCGAACTGATGCGGGCCATAGGTGAGGTGCTCGTAGATCTCGTCAGTGATGACCCAGATGCCCTTCTTCACGGCCCACTCGCCGATGGCTTTCACTTCGTCGGGCGGGTACACCGCGCCGGACGGATTGTCGGGCGACACGAAGAGCAGCACCTTGGTGCGCGGCGTCAGCGCCTTCTCGAGTTGTTCGATGGTGACGCGGAAGCCAGTTTCTTCGTCGGTATCGATGATGACCGGCACACCACCGGCCAGAACGATGGCTTCGGGATAAGTAGTCCAGTACGGCGCGGGCACGATCACTTCGTCGCCCGGATCGCACAACGCGGCGAAGGCCGTGAACACCGCGTGCTTGCCGCCGTTGGTGACGAGCACCTGATTGGCCGTGCACGAGAAGCCACTGTCACGCAGAGTCTTGGCGGCGATGGCTTCGCGCAGTTCGGGCAAACCGGCGGCCGGCGTGTAGCGGTGGAACTTCGGATCACGGCACGCGCGCACGGCCGCTTCGACGATGTGCTCGGGTGTCGGGAAATCGGGCTCGCCGGCGCCGAAGCCGATCACGTTCTCGCCGGCCGCCTTGAGGGCCTTGGCCTTGGCGTCGACCGCGAGTGTGGCGGATTCCGCAATGGCGGCCAGCCGGGCAGATGTGCGATTCCGTTGGGGGGACGAACTCATGCCTGCCATGCTTACACAGTGAGCGCAAAAGACCCCCGTTCTATTCGCCTGTCGGCCGACCTTCTCCCCCGTGACGGGCGATTCGGATG
>VERK01000150.1 GCA_018882725.1 Actinomycetota bacterium
GTATCGACGTGGCCCGCACGAAGATCCTCGCGTTCGGTCTGGCCGCGTTCATCGCCGGTCTGGGTGGAACTCTTTCCGGCTACCGCTTCGGGTCGGTGACCCCGACGTACTTCGGAGCCTTCGCGTCGCTGACGTTCTTGTCGTTCGCCTACCTGGGTGGTATCGCGTCGGTGAGCGGTGCGGTACTCGCCGGAGTCGTGGCGCCCAACGGACTGAACTTCAACTTCTTGGAGAACATCCTCCACATCGACCAGGGATACGCCACGCTCATCGGCGGTATCGGACTCATCCTGACCGCGGTGCAGAACCCCGAGGGTCTGGCCGGCGCACCGCGGCTCATCAAACAGAGACAGATCGACAAGGCAGTTCGAAAGAAAGCCCTGGCCGAACGAAGTAAGGTCGGGGCATCCCAGGGGGAGGGATCAAGATGAGTCTGCTTCAGACGACAGGAATGTCGGTGACGTTCGGCGGTCTGCGCGCCGTCAACAACGTCGATCTCACGGTCGAGAAGGGCAAGTTGGTCGGTCTGATCGGCCCCAACGGTGCCGGCAAGACCACGTTCATCGACGGCATCACTGGCTTCGTGCCCACCACGGGCCGTATCGAGTTCAAGGGCCAGGAGATCAACTCGATGCCGGTGCACGCTCGCGCCCGATTGGGGCTGGGTCGTACGTGGCAGTCGCTCGAGTTGTTCGACGATCTCACCATCCAGGAGAACGTTCAGGTGGCGGCCGAGCGCCAGTCCACCAAGAACTTCTTGCTCGACCTCGTGAAGCCCAATCGCAAGCGCGGAACCGACGGTGTCGACTTCGCGTTCGACGTGCTCGGCATCGGCGACCTCGCGGGCAAGTACCCCAACGAGATCAGCCAGGGCCAGCGCAAGTTGGTGTCGGCCGCTCGTGCCTTGGCCGCCCGTCCCGAGCTCGTGTGCATGGACGAGCCGGCCGCCGGTCTCGACACCACCGAGTCGCAGGAGCTCGGCAAGCGTCTGCGTCAGATCATCGACGCCGGCATCACGATCTTCCTCGTCGACCACGACATGGGCCTCGTGCTCGACGTGTGCGACTACATCTACGTCATCGAGTTCGGCGTCAAGATCGCCGAGGGAACTCCGGCCGAAGTGAAGCGAAATCCCAAGGTGATCGAGGCGTACCTCGGCAGCAGCGCGAAGGAGGCCTGACATGGCGGCACTTCTGGAAATCGAAAACCTCAACACCGGTTACAACGGAGTGTCGGTGGTTCGCGGTCTGAACCTTCAAGTCAACGAGGGTGAAGTCGTTGCTCTGCTCGGCCCCAACGGCGCCGGTAAGACCACCACGTTGCTCACCACGTCGGGCCTCGTTCCGATCATTTCGGGTGACATCAAGGTATTCGGCAAGAGTGTGAAGGGTCGCCGTCCGCACCTCATCGCGCGCGAGGGCTTGGCCCACGTGCCCGAAGGTCGCTCGCTCTTCTACCAACTCACTGTGGGCGAGAACCTTCGTCTCGGTGCGGCCAAGGGTTCGGCCGACATCAAGAAGGCGCTGGGTTACTTCCCGGCCCTCGAGCCGATTCTCGATCGCCGCGCCGGCTTGCTTTCCGGTGGCGAGCAGCAGATGTTGGCTATGGCCCGTGCGCTCACCGTGAGCCCCAAGTTGCTCATGGTCGACGAAATGAGCCTGGGCTTGGCCCCGATCATCGTCGAGCGGCTACTGCCGATCTTGCGTCAGATCGCCGACGAGACCGGTGCCGGCGTGCTGTTGGTCGAGCAGCACGTGCACATGGCCCTCGGCGTTGCTGATCGCGCGTACGTGCTCAGTCACGGCGAGTTGGCGATGCAGGGCAGTGCGGCCGAACTGGCCAAGGACCGCAGCCTCATCGAAGCGTCATACCTCGGCGAATCCCACTGACGACCATCGTGTAATTGGTGTGATTGGTGTTCTGGTGCGGATTCTTCACCCTATGGGTGAAGAATCCGCACCAGAACCACAGGCACGAGGCGTCGAACGTAGGCGGGTCAGCGCGGGTTGTCGGTGGGGAACTGCTTGAGGTAACTCTGCAGATCGAAGTAGTCGCGCCACAGCGTGATCTTGCCGTCGACCACTTCCCACACGCCGTTCACCGGCAATTCGATCCAGCCGTGGTCCATGCGGAACTTGTCGGTCCGTTCGTTGAACACGACGTTGCCCGAAGCCGACTGACGGTGGATCGGCCACGAGATCTCGTGGCACCGCGCGAACATGGGGCCGAGAATCCCGCGCATGGCCTCGGGGCCGTGCACCTTCATCATCGGCACGTTGTCGTACTCGCAGTCGGGGGCGACCAGGGCCAGGGCCGAGTCGAGATCGTTGCGTTCGATCGCGGCGATGAAGGCGTTGACGGTGTCGAGGGGGCTCATGCGGGTGTGTCTCCGTGGTCGTGGGGCGGTTCCTTGCTCCAGAGCACGTCGAAGTCGCGAGCGACGTCGAGCACCTGGAACGCGCGTCCCAAACCTACGCAGAAGCCGATGGTGACGGTCAATTCGAGCAGTTCGGAGTCGGAGTAGTTCGCACGCAGCCGATTCCAGAGGTCGTCGTCGACCGCGGTGTGATCGATCGCGAATCGCTCGGCGTACTCGGCAGCCAATCGCTCACGCGGGCTGAAGTGTGGGTTGTCGTAGTAGTTCTGTACGGAGTTGTACAGCTCGTCATCGAGTCCTTGCCGCATCGCCGATGCGGCTCGAGTATTCAGTCAAACGACGCATTGATTGAGCTGGGCGACGCGCATGCGCGCGACCTCCCGCTCGCGAATGCTGAGCGACGACTGCACGTACACCGCCTCGCTCATGGCGTGCACACCTTTGCCCATGTGCGGGGCCAACTGCCACATGCGAGCGGCTTCGAGACCTTCTCCGTCGGGAACGTCGATACGAGCCATGGCTCCTCCTCGGGTGACTACTTGGTTGATTCGAAGATTCGGATGCGCACCGGGATGGCGCTCTGCACGACCATACCCGTGACACGGTCGTAGCCCTGATCGACCGACACCAGCCGGTTGGTGGGTGCGCCGATGTCGCGGACCTTCTCGTCGGTGAGCGACGAACCGCCCCACGAGTGAGCCATGGAGATCACGCCGCGGCGGATGTCGGGAGCGGTCTCGACGACCGCGTGCAGCGAAGCGCGCGGCGACGTGATCTCGATGATGTCGCCGTCGGCGATTCCGTGTTCGATCATGTCGTCGGGGTTCATGTAGGCCGGGTTGGTGGTGCCCTTGACGGCCAAGCCCGGTAGTTCGCTGCCGAGCGAGTTGAGCACGTGCTTCAGGCGGCGGCTCACGAGTCGGAACGGATACTCCGACGACGACGCACCGAGCGCCTCGGCCGCGTCGGCCTCGGCGCGCACCACCGCAAGTTCGTCGGCGATGTCGACTGGAGCCAACGTGAACTTGGCGGTGCAGTCGGGATCGGGGCCCTTCACGCGCAGCGACTTCTCAGGGTGCACCTTCATGCGGTTGCTCTTGATGTCGGCCAACGACATGCGCGAGCCCGCGTAGGCCAATTCGAGGATTTCGTCGTCGGTGGGCTGGTGGTCGGTGGGGGCGGCACCACCGGGGAACGGCAGCGGAACTCCGAGACGCTTGGTGAGTTCGTAGAACACTTCCCACTCGTTGAGCACGTCGCCCAGGCGCGGCACGATGGCCTCGGTGTAGTTGGTGTAAGGCGCGCGGAACCAACGATCCATGAGGTGCGGGACATCGGCCCGCTCGAGTGACAACGTGGGTGCGATCACGTAGTGAGCGAATTCGGCGGTGGCCGACATGCGGTGATCGACCACGACGAGGAGTTCGAGGTCCTTCATGGCTCGAAGAGTGAGTTCTTGGTCGGGCCACGCAACCACCGGATTGCCGCCGCTGACGATGAGCGCTCGCACCCGGCCCTCGCCGGGCGTGAGGATCTCTTCGGCCAGAGTGGTGGTGGGCATTTCGCCGCGCTGCCCGTGCAGATTGCGGAAACGCGCGGCCGGACCGGGTGTGGGGTTGCGCGGAGCGATCACTTGCGCGCGGCGCGGCATGTCGGGATAGAGGAAGAAACCGCTCTCGACTTCGTCGCCCTCACGATTGACGCGGCCGCAGATGGTGTTGAGCACGATCACGAAATGCTCGGCCAGGCTGGAGTGCGGTGCCATGTTGGGACCGGTTCCGCAGCCCGCGGTTCCGCGCTTGCCGTTGGCGAACATGTGCGCGGCGGCCACGATGTCGTGGGCCGGGACGTCGCAGCGACGGGCCACGTACTCGAGATCGAAATCGCGCACCGACTCGGCCAGTCGATCGAGGTCGCCCACCCACTGGTCGCAGAACTCGTGGTCGATCAGGTCCTCGTCGAGGATGATCTTGGTGATACCAGCCAGAAGCGTGGGGTCTTCACCCGGCTTGACGGCCAGGTGGATGTCGGCCTGCGTGGCGAGTTCGGTGCGACGCGGATCGATCACGATCAACTTGAGGCCGCGCTTCTTCGCATCGCGGATCACCACGAACGGGTTCGTGCCTTGCAGGCCGCCGGTGGGTCCGAAGCTCGACACCATGGGGTTGTAACCGACGGCGAGGAGAACGTCGGCGCCGGTGAAGTTGTGATAGCCGGCTTCCCAGATGCCGGTGCGGAACGGAGCGGTTCCCTTGGCTGGCTGGTCGATGGTGACCGACGTGTAGAACGACGACGAGCCGATGCCTTGATGGAACGCGCGTGCGGCCGGAACCGCGAGCGAGTTCTGATAGCCACCGGTGCCGGTGTAACTGGCCACGGCGCGAGGGCCGTAGGTGTCGATGATGCGACGCAACTCGGCCGCGATGGCATCGAGAGCGTCACCCGACGACACTGGCTCGAAGGTTCCGTCGGGACGACGGTGCAGCGGTGAGCGCAGACGAGAATCGTGAACCATCTGGTCGGGGAGTTGGCGGCCCTTGATGCACGTGTAGCCGGCGAAGATCGGATCCTCGGGCACACCGCGAACTGCCGTGACGCGACCGAACTGAACGTCGACCTCGAGTGGACAGCTGGCGTGGCACACCCGGCAGAACGTGTGCTGGGTCGAGACGGTGTCGGACATCGGGAACCCCCTCGGAGGGACCCCCGTCCGCTCCGACTCACAAACTAATCGAACGGTAAGTTTTGGGCGTGACCGGACTCGAGCCCGGACAGGAGAGAACATGACCAGCACGGCCAGTAATCCGACTTCGCGCGTCGACGACCTGATTCACCGTGAGCAATCGGCCATCGCCTGCCCGTACCCGATCTTCGCCGACCTTCGTTCGGGCGGCGGGGTGGCCTGGGTCGAGAGCCTGGGCGCCTGGATGATCACGCGATACGACGACGTGCGCGCCATCCTGCGCGACACCGAACGCTTCTCCAGTCTGTTCCCCACCGGACCGGCGGCCGGCGGCGAGGCTCTCATGAAGGGGATCATGGAGTTGATGCAGGAACCCGAGATGCAGGCGGTTCTTGGTTCGACCACGATGCAGCGCGGCCGCGCGGCCGTACTGCTCAACGC
>VERK01000151.1 GCA_018882725.1 Actinomycetota bacterium
GTGATCGTGAAGGGGAGTCCGGGCTCGGATGTCTACGTGTACCCACTCGAGGACACCAGCGACACTCGCCTGCACGCTCCCGTGAACTCCGGCAACGGTCAGCCGTTCGCGATCAGCCACATCGAGTTCTGCCACAACTACGACCTCAACTTGAGCCTCAACTCAGCGGTCGATTTCACGCGCCAGTACTACTGGACGATCGACAAGCAGGTGACGCCAGCCAGCGGGGTCGGTTTCGCCGGTCAAGACCTCACCTTCGACTACACAGTGACCGCCCAGTGGGACTACTTCGAGGACTACGACTGGGCCGCCGCAGGTGATGTGGAGATCGCCAACCCGAGTCCGTTCACGGTCGATTTCACGGTGGTCGGAACCTTCGATGGAGCGGGTAACGACATGACGATCGACTGTCCGTCGTCGTCGATTCCACCGAATTCGGAAGTCGTGTGCACGATGTTCTTCCTGACTGGTAGCGATCCGGGTGGGGAGACCGTCACGATCGAGGTCACGAGCCTCACCACCGATGTGAACGGTACGACGGATACCGACACCTTGGTGACTGGTCTGCCGACTCTGGTCGTGAACGACACGGTGAACGTGCACGACACGTGGCCTTGGTCCGAGACGAACCCCCACGACGAACTCGGAGTTGTGTTCGAGTACGGCCAGTTCAACTACAGCCGCACGTACACGTGCCCGACTGACCCGGCCGAGTACACGAATGGTGTGATGACGGAGACCGTCGTCAACCGGGCCGACATCGACGAGACCGGTCAGTACGACGAAGCCTCGGTGGAGGCCACCTGTTACCAGCCGACTGCCACCAAGGACGCCATCGCCACGCGCGGCATCACCCACGAATGGACTCTGGAGAAGACCGTCGACCCCTCGTCGATCGTCGGAGCTCCGGGTGAACTGCTCGGCTGGGACTGGACCGTGGAGGTGAGCGAAACCGTGAGCGCGACCACCTACTCGGTGATCGGCGCGATCACGGTCGACAACACCCACCCGACTTCATCGGCCACCGTGACCGTGACCGACGAACTCGATGACGGAACCGTCGCGACGGTCGACTGCAACGCCGGTGTTCCAGGCAATCAGTCGACTGTGACGATTTCGGCCGCATCGACGGTGCTGTGCACGTATTCGGCTTCGCCCGACGACGATTCGGCCACGTTGAACACGGCGACCATCGAATACGCGACTGGTCTGACCGTGTCGGCCACCGCAGCCATCACGTGGGAGAACGACGAAATCGGAACCGTCGCCACTCTGACCGACCTCGCGCTCGGACTCGACGAAGAATTGACCGCGGGTGAAGGACCGTGGAAGTTCGAAGATGCGGGTGAAGGGCATCGATGTGCAACCTCGGCTGCGACGTACGGTGCGGACGGCGTCTACACCGGCACCGATTCGAACACGGCCACATTGGTCGTTCGCGGTGGATCCACCGTCACGTCGTCGGCAACCGTCGATTACGAGTGCGACGCCGGCTTCTTCGACGTATTGAAGAAAGTCGACGGTGTCGTCGACCCGTTGACCGGCTTTGGTTTCGCGTTGTATCCCGGGCCCAACGGCTTCGGATCGACACCCATCGCCACCGCGAACAGCGGCGGTGACGCCGACGGCATCCTCCCATTCGGGAGCCCGACGCTCGATCTGGGAGCGACGTACACCATCTGCGAACTGACCGTTCCGGTTGGATACGAATCGGTGTGGTCGGTCGACAGTTCGCCGGTGATCCCGTACAACCCGGACGCCAGCGACATGGAGGACTACGGCAACCGCTGTGTCGACTTCGGTCACGACACCTCGTTGCCGATGGAGCTCGGTGAAGTGTTGCGCTTCAGCGTCGACAACCAACTGGTGCCCGTCGGTCACACGCCTCGTTCGCCGGGTTATTGGAAGAACTGGTCGTCACTCTCGAAGGGTCGTCAGGCGCAGACCGCCGCCAACAACGGTGGTTGGCAGAACGGGTTCTGGCTCACCGAGAACGTGCTCGACCAGACGGTCGGCGGCGGCATCCGCTGGGACGACATCCTCGCGGATGCGTTCCCATCCTTCTGGATCACCACCCATCAGGCGCTCGAGATCCTCGACATGCGCGTGGTCACCATCAACTCCACCGTGGGTGATGGCAAGAAACTCGCATCCGATCCGGCCCGCAAACTGGCGCGCAATCTTCTGGCCGCTCAACTGAACCTTGGTTCGGGGGCATGCTCCACGTCAGCGGTCCTGGCTGCTGTCGTACAAGCCGAGCAATTGCTCGACAAGTACGACGTCGACGGCAAGTCGAGCACGGCCTATCCCATCGGCAAACGGGGCGCCGACGCCACGTTGGCCCGCGATCTGGCCAGTTATCTCGACCAGTACAACAACGGGATGATCTGCTCCGGTTCATAATGGATCGATGAAACCGGACGACGACCTCGTCACGTCCCGCGGTCTGACCGTTCCGGCCTCGGCCCTCGAGTGGGTGTTCACTCGATCGGCCGGGGCCGGCGGCCAGAACGTCAACAAGGTCTCCACCAAGGTCGTGTTACGGGTGGCGCGCGACCAGATTCGGGGCCGTTCGATCCTTCTCGACCGAATCGCTGCCGAGTTGCCCGACGTCATCACCGTGAGTTCTCAGACGAGTCGGAGCCAGTGGCGTAACCGTCAGTTGTGCGTGGCTCGACTGGCCGAACGCCTCGACGAAGCGGCCGCCCCACCGGCACCGTCGCGACGGGCCACCAAGCCCAGCCGGGGAGCGGTACAGCGTCGCCTCGATTCGAAGAAGAAGCACTCCGAGAAGAAGGCCGGTCGTCGCACCGAGTGGTGAATCACGGCTACCGTCGCGTCGTGCCGCGAAAGTCGCCGTTCACTTCCGATCGACTCCTGAAGGCGATCAACTCGTTCCACTCGTTCGTGTTGCGAGTCACGCGCGGCCGTATCGGCTGGTCGGCCGATGGAATGCCGGTGCTCCGCCTCACGACGATCGGTCGTCGATCTGGGCAGCCGCGCACCGTGCTCCTGAGTTCGCCTCTGCAATTCGGTGACGAGTGGATCGTGGTGGGTTCGAAGGGTGGGGGAGAACGCCACGCCGACTGGTTCGTGAACCTGCGCGCGACTCCTCGCGTCACCGTCGAGACGAAGAAGTACGGCTCGCGCGAGGTCACGGCCCGGATCGCCACGCCCGACGAGAAGGCCGTGTGGTGGCCGCAGGCCGTGGCGAAGTTCCGCCACTACGGAGAGTTCCAGTCGCGGACTACTCGCGACATTCCGATGGTTGTGCTGAAGGTTTCAGGCGACTGACCCGCGTCAGTTGCGCGGCACCTTGCTCCAGGGCTGGTCCTTGTCGACGCGCGGTTCACCGGGCAGACCAAGCACCTGCTCGCCCAGGATGTTGCGCATGATCTCGCTCGTGCCGCCTTCGATCGAGTTGGCGCGAGCCCGCAAGAACGAGTGGCGCACACCGCCCTCCGAACCGTCGACCGAGAGGTCCTCGGGACGGCGGAACGTGTAGTCGAAACCCACTAGTCCATCGGCTCCGAGCAGCGCGACCGACAATTCGGTGATCTTCTTGTTGAGCTCGGCCATCATCAACTTGGCGATCGAACCTTCTGGCCCGGGGTTTCCGGCCTTGGCGGCTTGCGAGGCGCGCAAATTGGTGAGGCGCAGAGCCTCGCTCTTGCACCACAGCGTCATGAGTTCGTCGCGGTGAGCGTGGCCGTGTTGCTTCTCTTTGTAGATCTTCACCGCTTCGTCGATCGGGCCCCGACGACGCGCGGTACCACCGCCACCTCCACCGATCGCCGTGCGCTCGTTCATGAGCGTGGTGAGCGCAACGCGCCACCCTTCACCCACTTGGCCGATGCGGTGGATGTCGGGCACTCGCGCGTCGGTCATGTAGACCTCGTTGAATTCGGCCTCGCCGGTGATCTGTCGCAACGGACGAACTTCGACGCCAGGTGCGCGCATGTCGAGCGCGAAGTAGGTCATGCCCTTGTGCTTGGGCTGCTCGGGATCGGTGCGGGTGACGAGCATTCCCCAATCACCGAGATGGGCAAGTGTGTTCCAGACCTTCTGACCGTTCACGATCCATTCGTCGCCGTCGCGCACCGCCTTGGTGCCGAGACCCGCGAAGTCGGATCCGGCACCCGGCTCGCTGAACAACTGGCACCAGCGCTCTTCCCCCGTGAACATCGGTCGAAGGAAACGCTGCTTGGCTTCGTCCGAGCCGTGCGTGACGATGGTGGGTCCGGCCAAGGCGATGAAGAACGTGGAGGGATCCTGTGGTTGAGCGCCGGCCTTGCGCAAGCGCTCCTCGACGACTTTGTTGAGCTCGGGACGCACGCCGAGACCGCCGTGACCCTCGGGGAAGTGCACCCACGCGAGTCCGGCGTCGAAACGGCAGCCGCGGAACTCGATGTTGCTCATCGACTTGGGGTCGTGAGTCGACAACAAGGTGTCGAGGGCGACCTCGACCCGGGCCAATTCGCGATCGGTGATGGTTGTGCTCATGCGAGCAGTCTTTCATTCGGGGGCTGGCTCGCCGAAACGGAGGTCACTCGGTCATCGAAAGGAAGGGCATGTAGATCGCGTCGAAGTAGATCGTGTAGAGCCCGGCCGAGACTTCGAGAGCGGTGGCCGAGACCGCTGACTGCCACACACGGACCAATTCGGATTCGGCGGGCCACGTCTGGACCGGGAAGAACCAGGGAGTCGTCTGCGAGCTGTCGCTAACCGGGGGCGACCAGGCGACTCGTTCGAGGCAGTCACTCGCCTTGTACCCGGACACGGCAACGCTCGCGGACTGCACGTAGTCGAGGGAGAACGCCTGCGTGTACGGCTCGATACCGAACGTGTCGGCCAGCGATGTCGACCACTGCCGTGTCGCGTCAGCGAACTGTTTCATCGTCGACAGGAATGTCGGCCAATCGGTGATCCACGACTGGTCGTAGGGCTGGACCACGCAACTCCGGGTCGTGACGATCACGCGGGTCGACGCGTCGAGCACGAGCGTGGTGTCGAACGGCGTCCACTCGAGATCGTTGAAGTGGTACAAGGTGGTCGAGTCGGGCTGGTCGGGGGTGTCTTCGTTGTACAACCCGGTCATGCGGTAGATCCCGTCGGCGACGGGTTCTCCCGGCTCGGGGAAAGCCGGGGAGTCCGGACCGGCAGGCACGGTCGACGCCGAGGGAATCAACGCCCACCCGGGGATCGGATCGATGGGTGACCACGACGCGGGGACGATGTCGGTGGAGTCGAG
The DNA here is from genome assembly GCA_018882725.1 of Actinomycetota bacterium. Lineage (GTDB taxonomy): Bacteria > Actinomycetota > Acidimicrobiia > Acidimicrobiales > Ilumatobacteraceae > Casp-actino8. Next base: position 5,252 of record VERK01000151.1, read on the forward strand.
CCATGTGGGTCGCGGAGCGGCGATGTTCTTCGAGGGTCCGGAACCTCCGCAGGCACCGAGTACGGCGACGAGTGAGATCAGGGCGACGAGACGTTTCACCGACTCCGTTCTAGCCGAATTGATTCGTGAGATGGCGAAATCGCGTCGACCTTGACGACTACTTGCGACCCAGGTCGGCGGCGACCGCCGGATGAACGACACATCCTGCTTCCACGTTCACCGCGCCTCGGAGCTCGGGGATAGCC
>VERK01000152.1 GCA_018882725.1 Actinomycetota bacterium
GCCTTACTAAGTAGCAACTGGCACAACTCAGTCAGTTTTTCGTCAGAGATAAAATTTAACGATGTATTATGGATTCCCATGAACAAGCCTTCTTCGCTAATTATAATCCAATCGCAGCTAGAAGATGAATCGCTTCTCCACAAAGATCTTTTTTTTGGAATTAAGACTTAATCTAAATATTCTTAAACTTCTTGGGCGAAGATTTTGGTTTGGTGGATTTCGTTTTAGTTTTAGTGGCGGCAGCTGCTTTCTCAGCCGTTTCTTGATCAATTTCGCTTTTGATAGCCTGATAGGTCTGATGCAGGAACTGGCGAAGGGTTTGGGCTTGTTGGGGTGGAACCACCATCACCGATCCACTCGAGGTGTTGCTGCCGTTCAACAAGAAGCACGCGTGGCCCGGTCTCCGGTTGTTGATGACGAGTACGACCGGCGAGGACTGGGCGTACTACGTGCTCGACGAGAATCTCGTTCCGGTGCCGACGCCGATCCCGGCTGACGTGTTGCCGACCGTCGAACAGATCAGTGCGAACTGCGAGCCGGCCCTCACGAGTGTGGTGTTCATGGCCGGGGCTGGTGGCAGTCTCCGAGCCGGGACCACGACGTCGCCGATCGCGCTCACTCATTCGATCCACAGCGGAGAAACTCGGGTGACGGTGGGTGGAGCCCCGGTGTATCTGTGGCCTGGGGGTGGCATCACGATCATGGTCGACGTCGAGCGAGTGCCACCGGGCTCGTTCGGCCATGTGCCCACGCCGGCCATCGTCGCGCCGCTCGAATTCACCGTGCCTCTCGACAGGTATCTGGCTCTCGGCGGTCACGAGTCGTCCGTTCGATCGTTCGATGACGTGATCGCCAACGAGCGCGTTCGTTTCGTGCGCGAACAGAACAAGTACACGGGCTGAACAATGTCGGGCCCGACCATCGGCCGACTCGGTGATGGTCGACTTCACCTCCAGTACGGGCCCATCGACCTCGTCGTCACCGCTGACGGAAACCTCGACGAGGTTCGTCGGTCCGAATCGGCGATGGAACGGCGATTCGCCACCGTTCTCGACGAGCTGGTCGACGAGCTCGCCCTGCTTCGGGCCGATGTCGAATCACTGCCGAAGGCGAGGGGCGAGACCGCTCGTCGAATGGTGATCGCAACCGGTGACGTTCGAGGCGACGACTTCGCCACGTCGATGGTCGCGGTGGCCGGCTCGGTGGCCGACACCATCGCTGACGCCGGTTGGAAATCGGCTTCTCTCCGGCGGTTGATCGTGAACAACGGTGGTGACGTCGCGTTGCGACAACTTCCGACGGAAACGATCACGATCGGTGTGGTGGACGACGTGACAACCGGACGTCTGGCCGGGCGGCTGCACGTCGCGGGTGACTCGGGTGTGGGTGGAGTTGCAACCAGTGGATGGGGAGGACGAAGTTTCTCTTTTGGAGTGGCCGACGCCGTGACGGTTCTGGCCGGGACGGCGGCGCACGCCGATGCTGCGGCCACATTGATCGCCAACATGGTCGATCTGCCGGGTCACGCGGCAGTCGTTCGTCGACGCGCCTGCGACATCAAACACGACAGTGATCTGGGCGAGCGGTTGGTCACGTGCGGAGTGGGTGAACTGACCGACGATGAGGTCGAGCGTGCGTTGGAAGCGGGGGAGGGACGGGCCGCGACAATGCTCGCGACCGGCTATGTGAAGGGCGTCGTTCTGTGCTTGCGCGGTCGCCGCCGAGTGGTGTTACCCCCGGGCGCCTCCCTCGCAACCCACTAACTATCCCTGGTGTTCTGGTGAGGATTTTTCACCCTGGGGGTGAAAAATCCTCACCAGAACACCGGCACAACACCACCATCAGAACGCCGGGGGTCAGCCGGTGTAGCGGGCGTCGGCCAGGTTGAGCACCTCGTCGATGATGGCGATGCCCTGACGCATTTCGTCGTCGCTCGTGGTGAGCGGCGGAACCACATGGATGCGGTTGAAGTGCGTGAACGGCCACAGACCGCGCGCCTTGCACGCGCCGATGAGCTCGACCATGGGTGCATTGGCCTCGCCGGCGGCGTTGAACGGAACGAGTGGCTCGCGCGTCTCACGATTCTTCACCAGTTCGATGGCCCAGAACACGCCGATACCGCGCACGTCGCCCACGCTCGGGTGCTTGGCCTTCAACTTCTCGAGTTCGGGTCCGATCACATCGCGACCGAGATGACGCGCGTGGTCGACGATTCCTTCTTCTTCGAAGATGTTGATGCTGGCGACGGCCGATGCACAGGCCAACGGATGGCCCGAGTAGGTGAGTCCGCCCGGGAACTGGCGCTCCTTGAAGGTGTCGGCGATGCGACGGCTGATGATGACGCCGCCCAACGGGATGTAACCCGAGTTCACGCCCTTGGCGAAGCAGATGAGATCGGGCACGACGCCCCAAGCGTCGACTGCGAACCACTCACCGCAGCGACCGAAGCCCGACATCACTTCGTCGGCGATGAACACGATGCCGAACTCGTCGCAGATGGAGCGCACACCATCGAGATAGCCGGGCGGCGGTACGAGGATGCCGTTGGTGCCAACGACGGCTTCGAGCATGATCGCGGCCACGGTGTTGGGGCCCTCCACCATGATCACGTCGCGCAGGTGCTGCAGTGCGCGCTGCGTCTCTTGGATGTCGTCGGTGCTGTGGAACGCCGAGCGATACGGGTACGGTCCCCAGAACTTCACGATGCCGGGCATTCCGGGCTCGCTCGGCCAACGACGCGGATCGCCGGTGGCCTGAATCGCACCCGCAGTCGCTCCGTGGTAACTGCGGTATGTGGTGAGAACCTTCAGACGTCCGGTGTGCAGTCGCGCCATGCGCATCGCGTTCTCGGTGGCCTCGGCACCTCCGTTGGTGAAGAACACCATGTCGAGATCACCGGGTGCGCGCTCGGTGATGAGGCGAGCGGCTTCACTGCGCGCATCGTTGGCGTGAATGGGTGCGATGGTGCACAGCCGCGCGGCCTGTTCTTGAATCGCGGCGACGAGCTTCGGGTGCTGGTGTCCGATGTTGACGTTCACCAACTGACTCGAGAAGTCGAGGTACCGCTTGCCCTGGTCGTCCCAGAACCAGCTGCCTTCGGCGCCGGCGACCACGATCGGGCTGATGAGCCCTTGGGCCGACCACGAGTGGAAGACGTGGGCGCGGTCGTTGACGAGAGCGTCGGACGGACGAGTTTCGAGGCTGGTCATGTCCAAACACTATTCGTCACACCACCGACTGAACAGACCCCTCTTTGATACAGGACAAAGGGTTGACGTCTGTCGTCGCTGTGTTGATACGGTCGCGCGCATGGGTGAACGAGTTTCTTTTGCGTCGAACGGCGGAACCTGCGAGGGCTACCTCGCCGACGGTGGTGGTCCGGGCGTGATCGTGATCCAGGAATGGTGGGGTCTGGTGCCGCACATCCAAGACGTGGCCGATCGATACGCGGCGAAGGGATACACCGCGCTCGCCCCCGATCTGTATCACGGGCGCGCGTCGTTCGAGCCCGACGAGGCCGGCAAGTTGATGATGGCGCTCAATTTGCAGAATGCCGCCAAGGACCTCGGCGGCGCGGTCGACTATCTGCAAGCCAAGACCGGGCGCAGCAAGGTGGGCGTGGTCGGCTTCTGCATGGGTGGCGGACTCACGCTGGTGTTGGCCACGCAGCGCCCCGATGCCGTGGCCGCGGCCGCGCCCTACTACGGCGTGATTCCGTGGCCCGAGGCCCAGCCCGATTGGTCGAAGCTGTCGGCCAAGGTGGTGGGCGAGTACGCCGAGAAGGATGGTTTCGCCGGACCGGCTGCGGTGAGCGCACTCGAATCGCAATTGAAGTCATTAGGCAAGGACGTGACGCTGCATGTTCACGCCGGTGCCGATCACGCGTTCTTCAACGACACCCGCCCTGATGTGTACGACGCGTCAGCGGCAGCCACGGCATTCGCGCGCACTCTCGACTTGTTCGCCAGCACGCTCTGACGCGCGTCGCGCACTGGCTGGTTCAGAGTTCAGCCGGTGCAGAGATCGCCCGGCGCGCTCGTGCACAGGAGATCGAACGTGGGTCCGTCCACGATGCCGTCGACGGTGAGGTTGTTCTCCTTCTGGAACGTGGCGACGGCGGTTTGTGTGTCGGGTCCGAAGTCGCCGTCCACCCTCACGTCGTAGCCGAGCGCAACGAGGAGTTCTTGCACCAGGCGGACCGTGGTACTGCGGTCGCACTTGATGAGCGGAAGGCCGGGCGGCATCTTCGTGATGGCGTCGCACGGTGAATCGTCGAGCACCACCGGCTCGACAGCGCTTCCCACTGAGCCACTGTCACCTGGTGCGACGGCCAGAGCATCATCGGTCATTGGTGCCAGCGTGGTGGTGGTGCTGGGGGCGGCGGCCGTGGTGACCGAGATGAAGTTGTATGTCGGCGCCTCGTCGTCGCCCACGACCACGAGGCCGATCACGATGCCGACGACGAGCCCGAGAGTGCCCCCGACGAGACCGAATCCGGTTTGCTTGTCGAGGGCCATGTGCTCACCCTAGGGCGTCGATGGCTGCCTGAACCGACAACACGCGGCGCGCGTTGTCGACGTGAAGGTTCTCGATCATGCGACCGTCGACAGTGATCACACCGCGTCCCTCGGCTTGCGCTTCGTCGAACGCCGCGATCACGCGACGCGCGTAATCGACGTCGGCGTCAGTGGGTGCCCACACCTCGTTGCAGATGTCGACCTGGCCCGGGTGAATGAGTGTCTTGCCGTCGAAGCCCATGTGCATGCCCTGTTCGCACTCGGCGCGGAAGGCGTCGAGGTCCTTCACGTCGTTGAACACGCCATCGAGGATGATCTTGTCGGCTTCACGGGCCGCCAGCAGAGCAGTGGCGAGATGGGGCACGAGCGGGGAGCGCCCACGAACCTGAGTGGCGCGGAGTTCTTTGGCCAAGTCGTTGGTGCCCATGATGAGCACGGCTACGCGCGGGTGAGCGGCAATCGAGCGGGCATTGAAGATGGCGGTGGGGGTCTCCACCATGGCCCAGATCTTCATGCTGGCGGGTGCTCCGGAAGCAGTGAGGTGTTGAGACACGTCGTCGAGTTGCTTGGTGTCGGCGATCTTGGGAATGACCACGGCCGACGCGCCCGACTTGGCGGCAGCGGCGATGTCGTCGGCACCCCACTGCGTGTCGAGACCATTGCAGCGGATCGTCACTTCGCGATGACCGTACGCACCACTCTGCGCGGCCGCGACGGCGTTGGCGCGCGCGGTGGGCTTGGCGTCGGGCGCAACGGCGTCTTCGAGATCGAAGATGAGCGCGTCAGCGGGAATCGTCTTGGCCTTCTCGAGTGCCTTCTCGTTGGACGAGGGCATGTACAGCACAGAACGGCGGGGACGCAGGTCGGACATGGCGACTCCTTTTCGAAATCGAGATCAGAAACCGTAGGACTGGGCGAGTTCGGGATCGCGTGCGGCGAGTTCGCGGGCCAACTGCACGACCACCTTGCAC
>VERK01000153.1 GCA_018882725.1 Actinomycetota bacterium
GATGAGTGGAGTGCTCTTCGGTGATGATGAGCCCGGCGCCGCCGGCCGCGCGGGCGGCGTAATAGGCAGCATGCTGTTCGGTGGGGAGTCCCTCGCGCGCGTAGTTGGTGAGGTGGGCCGAGAAGACGATGCGGTTGCGGGTGGCGACCGGCCCCAACTGGAGGGGCGTCCACAGGTACTTGTAGGCCATCACCCCGAACGCTACGGGACGCCTAGGGTGGCTGACCATGCGAGACCTCGAGGGGAAAGTTGCGGTGGTCACCGGAGCGGCCAGTGGTATCGGCCGGGCGCTCACCGATCGGTTCGTGTCGGCCGGCATGAAGGTGGTCCTCGGCGACGTGGACGAAGTGCGGTTACGGGCCACCGAGGCCGAACTCCGCGAAGGCGGTGCCGACGTGCTGCCCGTGGTGGTCGACGTGTCGCTGCCCGAGAGCATGGAAGAACTGGCGCGCAAGACGCTCGAGAAGTACGGCGCGGCCCACGTGATGTGCAACAACGCGGGCGTGGCCGGTGTGGGCGATCAGTGGACCGGGCCCATGAGCGTGTGGGAGTGGGTCTTCAACATCAACGTGTACGGCGTGGTGAACGGCATTCGTGCGTTCCTGCCGATCATGCTCGACCAGAACGAGGGCCACATCGTGAACACTGCGTCGATGGCCGGGTTGGTGGCGATGCCCGGATTCGGCCCGTACAACGCCTCGAAGCACGCTGTCGTCGCGATCAGCGAGGGCCTGTTCCTCGAACTGAAGGCCAAGGGCGTGGACGTGAGTTGCAGTTGCCTGTGTCCGGGTTTCGTGAAGACGAACTTGATGACGAACATTCAGTGGACCGATCGCCTCGGTGACAAGCCGAAGGACATCGTCGACCCGATCAGCGCGATGATGAACGAGGCTCTGCACGTGGGCGTGGAGACGGGCATTCCGGCCACCGATGTGGCCGAGCAGGTGCACGATGCGATCGTGAACGACCGCTTCTGGATTCTCACCCACCCCGACTTCCGGTCGGCGCCGGTGGAGCGAATGCAGCGCGCGGCCGCGCAGGAGAACCCGTCGCTCGGTTAGCGCGATGAGAGTTCGGTGCCGCGCACCAAACGCTTCACGTTGTCCCAATGGCGTGAGATCACGAAGGCCGACAAGCAGGCGGTGGTGATCACTTCACCAGCCGGTCGGCCGATGACGGCCACGCCGATGGGTAGACCGACGCAGATCGCCAGCGACGCGAGTGACGCTTTCTTGGTGAGCTTGACGACGACGATCCAGACGGCGAGCAACACGAGGTTGGGGAGCGGGTAGAGCGCGAGCGCCGCACCACCCGCGGTGGCGACTCCACGACCACCTTTGAACTTGCGTGTGATGGGGAAGACGTGGCCGACCACGGCGGCGCAGGCGAGCATGAGTGCACCGGCGTATTCGAACGCGAGGAAACCGACGCCGACGGAGATGGCGCCTTTCAAACCGTCGAGGACGAAGACGAAGATTCCGAGTTTGCGGCCGAGGACTCGACTCACGTTGGACGCGCCCGGATTGCCCGAGCCCTCGGCGTTGATGTCGATACCGCGCGAGCGAGCGACGAGGACCGCGCTCGGGAACGTACCGAGCAGGTACGCGACGGGCATGAGGATCAACGCGAGAACCACATCCCCATCTTGTCCGACCCCACCCCCGGACCACGGGATTAGTTCTTCGGGTGGGTCGGATCTCGGTTATCGGCGGAGTACGAACGTTGTGGTGGTGGAGGGTCCGGTGCCGTCGGTGTTGCGTGGGGTGACGCTTGCGGTGAGTGGTGTTCCGGGCTGGATGCCGGTGAGTTGGCAGGCGTGGAAGCCGAAGACTGTGACGCTGGGGGAGCAGGTAGTTGGCGTTGCGTTGAGTGTGTAGTCGTAACTGGTGGCGTGTTCGCTCGGTGTGTGGATGAGCCAGGCGTTGGTGCATGGTCCGCAGAAAAAGTTGGCGAACACGACGAGATTGGACACTTGTTTCGGCAGTGGTTTCCACACGGCGACGAGGTCGAGGTTCTCGGCGACGAAGTAGCGCTTGGTATCGGAAGACGGGTCGGTGAGAAGTGGGAAGGTTCGCGCGATGGTTGGGGTGGACGTGTTGGCCCAACCGCCGAATGCGTAGCCGGGGCGTGTGCAGTCGGTTGGGCCGGGAAGGTAGCGGTAGCCGATGAACGTCGATGTCCATGTCGCGGTGCGGGCGGTGTCGTCGACGCACGTGCCGCCGTTCGGATCGAGCGACGCGCGCCAGATCGGCACGATCGGGGGCGAAGGTGCAGGGGGCGGCACCCACTGCAACACCCGAACATGGCCACTGAGCATGCCCGCGGGTCCCGTGAAGGTCGGTGCTCCGCTCGCGAAGATCGTTCCGTCATCCGACACCGCGACGCTGGCACCGAACAGGCCAGGTCCTCGACCCGTGATGGTTGTGCCTCGTTGGGCCCACGAGCCGTTGGCGATGGTGAAGACCCTGACCTGGCCGGACTGGGTGCCCGTCCAAGGAGCGCCGATCACGACCGTATTGCCGTCATCTGACAGTGCGACATCGCGACCCGACTGATTCCCCGCAGCATCGCCGTCGATGTCGGTGCCACGCTGCGTCCAGACGCCGCCGTTGAACGTGTACACCCGAGTGGTTCCACTGTCGACGCCAGCAGCCCCGTCGTGAAGCGACGCACCGATCGCGACGACACTTCCGTCGCCGGAGAGTGACACGGCGACTCCGGATTGATCATCCGGTTCGCCGTCGATGTTGCTGCCGATCTGGCTCCACGCGCCTCCAACAAACGTGAAGACCCGAACCCGGCCACGACCGAGAGCAACTCCACCTGAACCGTAGAGGTGTGCTCCGACGGCGATGGTGTTCCCATCGTTCGACAGGTCGACCGAAAACCCGGCAGCGTCGTCGGCTACTTGACCCGAGATCGTTGCTCCGCGAGGAAGCCACGCCGCGCCATTCCAGCGGTATGCATTCGCGTAGCCGGCTCCCCCGCCGGCGGCGACATCATCCTGTGTTGCTCCGGCGACGAGATCATTTCCATTGGCCGAGAGCGCTACCGAAGAACCCAACCGGTCGTTGTTCGCGCCTCCATCGATGTCGATCCCGCGCTGTATCCAGGCGACACCGTTCCAGTCGAAGACACGAATCTGTCCCTTTTTGGTTGCGCCAGCACCATTCTCGGGTGCGCCGACGGCGATCGTGTCACCGGATGATGAAGTTGCCACCGAAAATCCGAACAGGTCGCCAGCCGCCTCACCTGCGATCGCAGCACCGCGCTGTACCCAACTACTCCCGTTCCATCGATACACCCGGACGGTGTTCTCAATCCCGGCCCCGACCACGAGTGTCAACCCGTCGGCTGAGAGGGCTACCGCACCTCCTGCTTGGCCGAATGCAACCTGACCGTCGATGTCGGCTCCGAGTTGGTTGTTCGCCGCGCCGGCAATGCTCGTCGGCGTGAGCACCGAAAGGGCCCCGAAGAGCAAGGCGACGAGGCTTTTCGAGAGCTGACGCCGGAGGCTCGACACTCTTCGAGCGTAGTAGGGTTTTTCGTTGGCATGGTCGTCTCGAGTTTCGTGCTGGTCGGTCACCGTTTGGCGGTGAGGTGGGCGGATCAACCGGCGGCGATGGCGGCGCGGCGACCCTCGAGCACGGCCTCGTAGAGCGTGCGCGGAGCCACACAGTCACCGGCGACTACCGCTCGCTCGATTGCCAACGGCTCGGTGGGCAGACGGAATCCGGCGTCGACAACCGCGGCAACGTCGATCGTGCGTACTTCACCGGAGAATCGATCCTGCAGACGAACGCTCACGCCGTCTGCGCGAGGTTCGACCGCGCGCACGATGCTGCGCTTCTCGATCGTGACACCGCGCTGCGCGAGACGAACGTTGGCCGGCGCCAAGTCGCCGGTTCGCGACAGTTCGTTGCCGGCGATGTTGTCGGGAGTGATCAACACCGCGCGTTCGCCGAGTTCTTCGGCCAGTGCCACCGCAATTGGTCCACCGATTGGGTCGATGATGGCGACACGGCCTGACGTGGGAAGCGCGACGTGACCACGGCGCACGTCGGCGATGTCGTGTACCACTGCACCATCGGCCACCGTGTAGTCGACGTCGCCGCGACGTGAGCCGGTGGCCTGGATCACGATCTCGTGCTGTGGTGCCAACCGCGACCATTCATCGGATGCGACACCGTCGCGTATCTGGACACCGGCGCGCCCGCATTCGCGAACGAGCCACTCGACCAACGGGCCGCCAGGACCAGCCACCGCGGCGATGCCACCCACTGAACCTGATTCGACGACCGTGACCGCGTGCCCGCGCACGGCCGCCACACGCGCGGCCTCGAGCCCGGCCGGGCCGGCACCCACCACGAGCACGCGGCGCGACACGGACGCGGCTGTATCCCACTGAGGATCGCGCGTCTCGTGACCCGACGACGGATCACCCACGCACGAAACGATCGGATTGCGCGCATCGCGAACCTGGCACGTCTGGTTGCAGCGGATGCACGGCCGTACGCGCTCGGCATCTCCGCGACGAACCTTGCTCACCAATTCGGCGTCGGCGATCTGCGCACGTGTCATCTCGACGCCGTCGCACACGCCGTCGGCAATGGCCCACTCGGCCTGCCCCGGATTGACTACCGAACCTTGCAGAAACACCGCCGTCGATGCGGGCACCGCAGCGCGCACCGCGCGACACACGTCGATGTTGAACCCGGTGGGTTCGTGGAAGTCGGGTCGCGTCTTCTCGGCCGAGAAGATCGCACCCCGCACCACCACCACGCAGTCGACGCCGAGCGCACACAAGTCGGCGGCGATGCCGGGTGCCATCTCGGGTGTGATGCCGGCCCACGGTGCGAGTTCGTCGCACGACAGGCGCAATCCGACGAGGCCCGAACCAACCGCACCGCGCACGGCGCGAATCACCTCGCGCGCGAACTCGAGCCGATCGGAACCCCAGCGATCACCGCGGTGGTTGGTGAGACCCGACATGAACTGGCGAACGAGCGAGTGCTGGCCCGCGTTGATCTCCACACCGTCGAGACCGGAGTCGACAGCGACACGCGCGGCCCGGCCGAAACCATCGATCACCGCGGCGATATCGGCCTCTTCCATCCACTTCGGAACCTCGCGCGTGTTCACTTCAGGAACGCGCGACGGTGCCCACAGTGGCAACTGCGAATACGCCGACGAGCCTTGACCACCGGCATGATCGAGCGACGCGATCACCAATGCGCCGTGCGCGTGACACGCGGTAGTAATGCGTTGCCAACCGTCGCCACATCGCTCCGCGAGCGGCGACCGCTCGTACGGCCAGTCACTGGCGTGAACACTTGCGCCTTCGGTGACGATGATGCCCGCACCGCCGCGCGCACGACGTTCGTAGTACGCGACGTGACGATCGGTGAACGAGCGGTCGTCATCACCCAGGTTGGTCACGTGC
>VERK01000342.1 GCA_018882725.1 Actinomycetota bacterium
GCACTAGTCCGTCCATGCGGAGACATTCGTCGACCGCGCGTGAACCGATGCCCGGATCGGCGTGCCAGCGGGCCAATTGGTCGGGGTGGGCCAGGAGCGTGTTGATCGAGTTGCCGATGAGGTTCACGGTGGTTTCGTGACCGGCGATGTACAGCAACACCACGAACGAGATGAGTTCGGGCAACGACAGAACGTCGCCGTCTTCTTCCACGGAGATGAGGGCCGACAACAAGTCGTCACCCGGATGCTTGCGACGATCTTCGATCACGTTCAGGAGATACGGAATGAGGAGCCCGAACACCTCGTCGGACTTGTCGAGATCGTCGAGCGTGGACGTGGGCTCGAGGTTCTGCGTGATGATCTGGCTCCACTCGCGCATCTCGTCGGCGTGATCGGTGGGCATGGCCAGCAGATCGGAGATCACCTGGAACGGGATCGGGAACGCGAGTTCGTCGATGAGTTCCATGCCGCCCCGGGCCGCTGCCTTGTCGAGCACCTCGTCGACGAGTTGTTGAACACGCCCACGCAGTTTTTCGATCGCCGACGGCGTGAACGCTTTGCTGACGAGACGGCGCAACCGCGTGTGATCGGGGGGATCGAGGTTGAGAATCGACTTGGCACCTTCGCGCCCGCGACGCCGATCGCGCTTGGCCTTGTTCAGGGGGTCGGTGGGTTCGTTCGCGTTGGCCTCGATGTCGCGGCTGAAGTCGTTGCTGCGGAGCGTGTAGGCGATGTCGTCGTAGCGCGTGAGCACGATCGTGCCGAACGGGGTGGTGTGCACCGGGTCGAGCTCGCGCAGTGCGTCGTAGAACGGATACGGGTTGGCGCGGAAGGCCGGGTCGAACGGGTTGAAGACGGGCTGGCTCACGGCTTCGAGCACTCGGCCAGCGCGTCGATGATGGTGTCGATCTGCGAATCGCCGATGACGAGCGGCGGACAGAACGTGTTGGTATCGGTGCCCACCGCACGTGTGATCACGCCATGTTCGAGCATGCGGTCACGAACCTTGACTGGATCGATGTGCGGATGTTGCGCCACCGCCCACACCGCACCGTCGCCACGCACGGCCGCGATCTGGCCGTCCGCGTGCAGCGAGTGCAGCCCAACCGAAAGTCTCTTGCCCACGTGATGCGCGCGCTCGACGAGACCTTCGCGTTCGATGATGTCGATGTTGGCCAGTGCGGCGCGGCAGGCGGTTGGATGACCCGAGTAGGTGAATCCGGTGCGCAGGAAGAAGTTGGGGTCGGCCTCCAGCGGGCCGCGCACGGCCGGTCCGACGAACACACCGCCG
>VERK01000154.1 GCA_018882725.1 Actinomycetota bacterium
TCCGATGATCGTGGATCGCCTTCTCCACCTGACGGCGACACAGTTGCTGCAGGTGCTCGGCACAGAAGTTGGCATTGTGGCGCGGGAGATCGATGATCGCCGGATTCCGGCAGGTACGGCACTTCATCGTCAGCCTCCGGAGATGACCGGACGAATCTCGATCTCGTCGTCGTCGTGCAGTTCACCGTCGCCCGGCACGAGTTCACCGTTTCGGATCACGAGGTGAGCCTCGCGCGACAGTCCGAGTTCGTTCAGAAGTGCGTGCACTCGACGACGGCCGTCGATCGTGATCTCGCGGCGGGGGTTGCGCAGCAGAACGCGCATCAACGGTCGGACGCCGTGATGGTGATCGACTGACCGGGCTCGAGTCGCTCGGAAGCGACGATCTGCGGCCGCCGGGCCGCGAGGCGACGAATGAGGCGCACACCCCACACGACCACCCCGACCGCGGTCCAGGCCCGCCGTCCGCGCAGGAATCCCTCGCGCAGACTTCGCGCGCGCAGGAAAGCGAACATCGTCAGACGCGCCGGATCTCGACGACAGCCGAACGGCGCTTACCGGAGCGACGACCGAGCAAGTAGAAAGCCACGACCAGCACGACCCCGACACCAACGGCGAGACCGACGATCGCACTCTTGCGATCTTCGACCTTCTCCTGGACGTCGCCTTGAAGACCGCGCAACTTGCGTTCGATGTCGTCGCGAGAGATGTGATCAACGCGAGCCATGACCAGGCTCCTTTCCGAGGGTCGCCTTCTTCACTCGTGACAACGCGACAGCGGCCACGATCGCCGCGGCGACGAGAACGATGAGATACGGAACCCAGCTCCAGCCACCATCGAACGCGGACGTCTCGGTTTGGAGCAACCGCAGGACTCCGATCAGAACGAAAACAGTGCCCAGACCGATGAACACCGCACCAGCGGCACCAAGAGCCAGCCATCGGCCGGCACCCTTCAACGGGGCGAGAGTCTCCTGCTTGGCGTAGTCGCGGACGAGATCGACGACTTCGCCGATACTGGCCGACTCGTGGTGGCTGGGACTCGTGTCGGGCACCCCCATTTTCTAGCAGCCAGGGCCGAAAACGCCACCCGCCCCGTGCCGTCTGATGCCGTCGACGATCGTCAGATCTCGTCAGTGAGGCGGAATCGGGTGACCGCGATGAGGTCGTCCAACGCGACCGCGACCCGTTCGTAACGCTCGGCGACATCGGGTGCGGCCAGGATCGACTGCCGATCACTCGGGCCGAAGGGAAGGATCGACGCCACCCGGCACACGAACTCCGACGGTGTCTCGTCGACTTCGGGTTCGACCACCGGACCAGGGCGGTCGGTGGCGTGAGCGACGAGATCGATGAACACGGCCAGTCGTTGCGCGAGATCGGCCGCCACGAACTCGTTCACCTCATCGTTCTCGTCGGGCCAGTCGTCGACCATCGCCACCGGATACGGATCGTCGTCGAGCCAACGCTCGACCCTGATGCGCCGATCACCCACGGCCAGAACGGAGCGACGACCGTCTTCGTGTTCGAGCATGCGAACAATTCGCGCCACACAACCGACCGCTGTTCGCTCGTCGCCACCCCCGACTTCACTCCCCCGCTCGATCAGAACCACCCCGAACTCGGGTGTGGTCGCGGCTCGGCAGTCGTCCATCATCATCAGATAGCGCAGTTCGAACACGTTCAACGGCAGAGCCGCACCGGGCAAGAGCGGGGTGCCGAGCGGGAACATCGGCAACCGATAACTCACGGCGTCGCTACCGGTTCGAGTGGAACGAGTCGATCGGCGGTGGGTCCGGACGGATACGAACTCAACGCATCGGAGAGATACGTCTCCCAGATGGGCCGGAACGTCCCCTCCTGATCGACGCCGTTGCCTTCGAGCATCACGGCGAACCGAATCGTGCCCACCCCGTCGACGGGCACGTAACCGACCAAGGCCTTGACGCCCGTCAGGCTGCCGGTCTTGCCGACGAGGCGGGCCTCGAGCGGATCGCCGATGAAGTCGTCGGCCAACGTGCCGGTGCGACCGGCCACCGCCATGGCCGCGACCAACGGAGAGTCGATGCGGTAGCGGTCGAGCAAGGCCATCATCGCCGCACACGTCATCTTGTTCTCGCGGGCCAACCCCGACCCGTCGACGATCACCACACCGCTCATCGGGACACCCCAGGACTCGAGGCGTTCGCGCATCGTGGCAGTTCCTGCACCGCGTGAGCCCGCACCCTTGGCGGCCCGACCGATTTCCTTCACCATCATTTCGGCCGTGTTGTTGTCGCTGTTGCGCAACATCTCGCCGACCACCTGCGACAGGGGTGCCGATGACACCGAAGCCACGGCCGGGAGTCCGGCCGGCATGACACCCGATGTGGGCTGACCCGCGATCACGACCCCGCGCGCTTGCAGCAAACGGGTGAACTCTTGAGCGGCCGATTGCGCCGGGTCGGCGGCGCGTCCCGGCTGGCCGCGGGTGATGCCGTCGTTCGCGAGCAAGGCCGAGATCGGTCCGCCTTCCACGGCGCGGAAGGTGATCGGCCACTCGGACGGATACAACTCGGCGTCGTAACGCGACGCATCGCCGACCACGTTGCCAGCCACCTGGGTCACACCCGCCTGCACGACGGCGTCGGCCAGCGCGTCGAAGGACGTTGCCGGCTGTTGTGGGTAGCGGTTGTACGAACCGTCGTCGGGATACCACGACGACGCCAACAGTGGATCGCCACCGCCCACGAGATAGATCGAACCCACTGATCCGTTCACGATCTCGGCGTGAACCGAAGTGGTGTACACGAAGTCAGGCCCGAGCACGTCGAGCGCCACGGCGGCAACAGCGACCTTCAGCGTGCTGGCCGGAGTCACCGGCGTATCGATGCCGTCAGAAAGCGCGAGCGCACCGTCGACGGAAACTGCCGCGCACGATCCGGGCAACACGGCGCCACCCAACGGACGCAACGCTCCTTCGAAGGCCGTCGACGACGTCTCACGCGCGAGGACCTCCGGGGTTCGGCGCGCCGAGAGGACCGGCGTTCGTGGCGTGGTGGCCGGAAACTCGGCGATTCGATCCGGTTCCGGAGGCGCGCTGTCGTCCTGCGACAACGCGTAACGCCAGACGCCGAACAGAACGACGGCTGGGAATGCCGCGATGAACAAGAGAGTGGCGATCGGGTTGGCCGCTGGCCGCGTTCGCCGGTCGGGCATCAGAGTCCTCGACGACGACGGAATTCGGCCGCGCGGTAGAGGTGACCGAGTGCGGTGACCGCGCGATTCCCCGACGAGTAACAGAGACGACCCGTGGCGCGAACCGTCGCGGGTCCGGGATTGTCGGGGTCGGCCACCGCGAGTTCGGTCGCGACGAGGATCGGCTTGTTGGTGCGGCGCGACAATTCGTCAGCCGCTTCGGCGAAGCGCTGATCCTGACGTTCGTGATAGGCGACGATCCGCTCGAGGCCGTGATCGGGATAGAAACCACCCTCGCGCATCAGACGCGCTTGGTTGGCCTGGATTCCGATACCCAGATAGATGATCGAGTGCACATCGGGGTGACTGGCGATCAACTCGAGCACTTCAGGAATCGTGTCGCGCGTTTCGCCTCCGGCACAGTCGACCGGATTGCCCCGACTCCAACGCGGCGGCAGCTTCTCGTCGATCGCCGACTTCAGATCGTCGGGCAACGGCACGAGGACGAGTGAGCCGTCGCGCGTCAGAGCATCCGACGTGACGACACCCCAGCCGCCAGCCGTCGTGAGCACCACCACGTTCGGCCCGGATGGGAGCGGTTGAGTCGCGAAGGTGGCCGCTGCCTCGAAGGCTTCCTCCACGGTCGCGGCTCGGGTGATACCGGCGGCACGACAGAATCCGTCGAACACCTTGTCGTTGGCGGCCAACGCTCCGGTGTGCGACGCCGCCGCGCGGGCTCCACCTTCGGTGGCACCACCCTTGACGAGAACCAACGGCTTGCGACGAGCGGCCGAGCCGAGGCGCTCCATGAGAGACCGCCCATCGGTGATGCCCTCCACGTACGCGAGTCCGACGGCGGTGGCCGGGTCATCGGCGTAGAAGTCGAGGTAGTCGGCCACCGACACCGCGGCAGCGTTGCCGGCCGACACCGCCCGGCTGATGCCGACACCAGTCGCTCGTGCGTAGTTCATGAAACTCGACACGAAGTTGCCGCTCTGGCTCGCGACACCGATGCGGCCGGCCGGTGGATATGGCGCGACGATCTGCGCACACAGATTGGCGGGGGTACTCACGACACCTTGACCGTTCGGGCCGGCCAGAAGGATGCCGAGTTCGTCAGCCAGTGCGACCAGTTCGGCTTCGGCTCGTCGCCCCTCGTCGCCGGCTTCGCCATAACCAGCCGATGTGAGGAATGCGGCCTTCACACCTTTGGCAGCACACGCGCGCAGCAGATCGGGGTTGGCCGACGCCGGGGTGCACACGAACACGAGGTCGATCGCCTGATCGGGAAGCGAGGCGATGTCGGCGACGGTCTTGATACCCAGGACCTCTTCACCTTGCAGGTTGGTGCCGTGGACAGCTCCGCGATATCCAGCCGCGAGAATGTTGTGGAGCGAGACGAAACCGAATTTTCCTGGATGAGTCGACGCTCCGGTGACGAGTACGCCGCGCGGATCGAACAGAGCACGGAACTGTGCGTCAGATGGCCGCGGCCGTGCCACGGCTGGAGGTGGTGACGACGGTCCGATCTCCACCAAGGCATCGACGGCCACCGGAATTCCGTCCGCGCCAACGATCAACGGATTCACGTCCACGCTCGCCACATCGGAACGCTCGGCGGCCAATCGACCCAGGCCGACCAGAACGTCGACGATCGCCTCGCGATCGACCGCTTTCTCACCACGGAATTCGCCCAACAGTTTCTGCGTCGCCAGATCGGCGATCATTTCGTGCGCGGTGATGCGATCGAGCGGTGCCGGCCGGAACACCACGTCGGCCACGGCCTCGGCCAGCACTCCCCCGACGCCGAGCATCACACTGGCGCCGAACTGCGGATCGCGCACCACACCGGCGATGAGTTCGCGATTGCCGCGCACCATCGGTGCCAGGAGAACCGAGACGTCGCCATCCTCGGGACGAGCCGCCGCGAGAAGTTCGGCCGTGGCAGCCGCCACCGCAGCGTCGTCGGTGAGACGGAGACGCACGAGTCCGCGTTCGGTCTTGTGGGCGATCGCGTCACCGCACAACTTGGCCACGACGGGCAGTCCGATTTCCCGAGCGGCAACGACCGCGGCATCGGGGCTGACGACCAGCCGTTCGGGCGCCATGGGCACTCCGTACTCGGCGAGCAGGGACTTGGACGCCGACTCGGAGAGGGTGCGTGACGACATGTGTCCACGGTAGGCGTCGGGTCGTGACGACGACCGGAACACGACCCGGGAA
>VERK01000343.1 GCA_018882725.1 Actinomycetota bacterium
CCAGCCTCTACGAGATCGGCTTCAACCACTTCTTCCGCGGCAAGGACGACGGCACGCCCGGCGACCACATCTACTTCCAGGGTCACGCCGCACCCGGTGTGTACGCGCGCGCGTTCCTCGAAGGCCGCCTCACCGAAGACGATCTCGATCACTTCCGTCGCGAACTCGGTCGCGGCGGTCGCGGACTTTCCAGTTATCCGCACCCGCGCCTCATGCCCGAGTTCTGGGAATTCCCCACGGTGTCGATGGGACTCGGCCCCATCACCGCCATCTACCAAGCGCGCTTCAATCGCTACTTGCTCAATCGCCAACTCGACGACACCAGCACCAGTCGCGTGTGGGCGTATCTCGGTGACGGCGAATGCGACGAACCCGAAACGCTCGGCGCGCTCTCACTGGCCGCGCGCGAACAACTCGACAACCTCGTCTTCGTCGTCAACTGCAACCTGCAGCGCCTCGACGGCCCGGTGCGCGGCAACGGCAAGATCATCCAAGAACTCGAAGCCGTGTTCCGCGGTGCCGGCTGGAACGTCATCAAGGTGATCTGGGGTTCGCGGTGGGACGAACTGCTCGCCCAAGACAAGGACGGCGTGCTCCTCAATCGCATGAACAACACTGTCGACGGCGAGTTCCAGCGCTACTCGGTGGAGGACGGCAACTTCATTCGCGAGAACTTCTTCGGTCCCGATCCGCGCCTGCGCCAAATGGTCGCCCACCTCAGCGACGACGACCTGCGCAACCTGCCGCGCGGCGGCCACGACTACCGCAAGCTCTACGCCGCGTATCGCGCAGCCACGCAGAACCTCGGCACCGGCCGTCCCACGGTCATTCTGTGCAAGACCATCAAGGGTTGGACACTCGGCCCCGACATCGAAGGCCGCAACGCCACGCACCAGATCAAGAAGATGAATGCCGCGCAGTTGCTCACGCTGCGTGATCGTCTACACCTCAACGACGAGATTCCCGACTCGGCGCTCGAAGCCGATCAGCCGCCGTACTTCCGTCCGAGCGACGGTTCGATCGAGTACCAGTACCTCATGGAGCGCCGCCGCGCGCTCGGTGGTTCGGTACCCAAGCGCATCGTGCGGAACCGCCGACCCATCGAACTTCCCGACGACGCGGCTTTTGCTGAACTCGACGGCGGCTCAGGTGGCCAGTCGGTCTCCACCACCATGGGTTTCACTCGTCTGCTGCGCAATCTCGCGCGCGACGACAAGTTCGGCTCGCGCGTCGTGCCGATCATCCCCGACGAGGCGCGAACCTTCGGCATGGATTCGCTG
>VERK01000010.1 GCA_018882725.1 Actinomycetota bacterium
GTTCTGTGCGGACTGTCGTTCGCCGCCGTCATCGCGGCCTATGCCGCGGTGTGTCAATACGACGCGTCGTTCAACTATGTACAGCGATTCATCATCACGCCGCTGTTCCTCTTCGGCGGGGCCTTCTATCCGATCGAATCGCTGCCGGTCGGCTTGCGACCGATTGCCTGGATCACTCCGCTGTGGCACGGCGTCGAGTTGTGTCGTGGCTTGTCACTCCACACGATGGGCCTCGTCACCGCGCTCGGACACCTCGCTGTGATCGCGGCCTACATCGTGGTCGGCGTCGCCATCTGCCGTCGGCTCTTCATTCGGCGGTTGTACCGATGACCTCGACGTTCCTCGTTGCGCGGGTGATTCCGCCCATCTTTCGCGGCGCTCGGCGTCCGCAACGCATGGTCGAGCGAAGCGTCCTCGTCTACCGCCGAACCTGGATGATCCTCGTGTCCGGATTTTTCGAACCGCTCTTCTACTTGTTGTCCATCCGCATCGGCTTCGGTTCGTTGGTCGGCGACGTCGACTTCGCCGGCCGCAGCATCGACTACGCGAAGTTCGTCGCCCCCGCTCTGATGGCCAGCTCGGCCATGAACGGCGCGGTCTACGACAGCACGATGAACATCTTCTTCAAGTTGCGTCACGAGCGGCTCTATGACGCGGTGCTCGCCACTCCCATGGGATCGAAGGACGTCGCTCTCGGTGAGATCGGTTGGGCTCTCCTGCGCGGAACGATCTATTCGACGACGTTCCTCGCATGTCTGCTCGGCCTCGGCATGGCCGACAGTGCGTGGGTCGTGCTGTCGTTGCCTGCTTGCATGCTCGTCGGACTGGCTTTCGCGTCGGTTGGAATGGCGGCCACCACGTACATGCGCTCGTGGGTCGACTTCGAATGGGTCCAGACCATCGTGATGCCGCTGTTCTTGTTCTCGGCGACGTTCTATCCGTTGTCGTCCTACGGTGGTTGGGGCTGGCTCGTTCAGCTGAGCCCGCTCTATCACGGGGTGTCGCTCGTGCGGTGTGCGTCACTCGGAATCGGCACGTGGGGAATCCTGGTGCACGTCGCCGTGTTGCTCGGCATCTCGATCGTGGGCCTGAGTGTTTCGGCCCGTCGTATCGACGAACTGCTCCTGAAGTAGCCCGTCAGCCGGCCGCACTCGACTTCCACGCCTGCATCAGATCGGATCGCGCCCGCGCGACCCGGGAACGAACGGTTCCCACTGCGCAGCCCATGACCTCGGCGGTCTCCTCGTAGGTCAGTCCGATGTACTGGGTCAGGACGAATGCCTCGCGTCGCGTTTCCTCGACCAACATGAGCAGATCGCCCAGCGATCCGTCTGGCGCTGACGTCGATGGGTCAGGTGGCTCAAGTCGAACCAGCCGGTTCACCAGGCGCCGATGGCGATTCTGCTTGCGAACCTGATCGGCGCACACCCGTCGGGCGATCGACAGAATCCACGTGCGGACCGTGGAGTCTCCGCGAAACACCTTCAGCGACTTGTAGACCCGAATGAAGGTGTCCTGCGTCAGGTCATCAGGGTCAGCGGGTGACCCGAGCAGTCGGCATAGTCGCCAGACGTCACCCTGTAAGGCCGTGACGAGCCGCACGAACGACGCTTCGTCTCCGTCGGCAGCCCTGGCCACGTGGTGGCGAAGGGGATCGACCGGCGTCATGAAGCGATTTTGGCACCTGGTCGGCAAAGTTGGGAACTTTCCGATCACTCGCACCGACCATTCCTTTCGTGGATTGCGAGGAATGGGAAGAGGCGATCAGTGCCTTGATTGACGGCGAGGATGCGTCTCGGAGCAGGCTGGCGGTGGAATCTCATGTCGCGGGCTGTCGATCCTGCGCCGAGTTCGCGGAGTTCGCCCACCAACTGCGCCGGTCGTCGATTCGATCGGCAGAAGAGGTCCCCAACCTGTCGTCGGCGATCCACAAGCGCGTGCGGCTCGTGAGCGGACTCGCCCGCTGGACGATCGCCCGGGCCGCCCTCGCGGTGTGCGCTCTCGAAGTCATCGCCTTCTCCGTACCCGATCTTCTCGGCTCCGGATCTCCGACGGCCCACGACGCCCGTCACCTCGGTGCGTTCAGTGTTGCTTTCGGCGTGATGCTCTTTGTGGTCGTCGCGAAGCCGACGAGAGCGCGGATGATGATGCCGGTTGCGACCGTTCTGGCAGTCGCGCTCACCATCGGGGCCGTCGTCGACTTGATCGATGGTCGGATTCCTCTCATCAGTGAAGCTCGTCATCTGCCCGAGGTCGTCAGCGTCGGTCTGCTGTGGCTTCTCGGCGCACCTCCGGGCGGACGCCGTTTACCCGGTCGGCGCCCCGTCGGATTCCGTCCGACCGTCGTCGAGGAAAATCGCCGATCGGCATGACCAACACGTGAGTAGCGATGCGGGGAGAAATTCGTGACGACATCGAATGACCAAATGGATGAAGTCGAGACGGGGTCGGGTCGACTATGGCGTCGACTGTGGCGACTTCACTTTCTCGCTGGAATCGTCATCGCTCCGGCGTTGGTGTGGTTCGCCTTCACAGGACTAGTGATTCTCTACTCGGACGTGATCAACGAGAAGACGAACTCCGCCGAGTTCACCGTTGACGTCGGTCGCGACGAAGTGAGTCTCGACGACCAACTCTCGACCGTCTTGGCACGTAAGGACGGATACACATTTGATGCCGTGACGCCGGCTCGCAAAGCCAACCGTTCGAACTTGTTCAACATGACCGATGAAGACGGCCGGTCACGTGAAGTCTTCGTCGACCAATACACCGGGGAGATCATCGGCGATCGGGTGGTCGGGAAGGATCTCGTCGCGTTCGCGAACTCGGCGCACGGTTCCTTCCTCCCCCGTCAGTTCACCATGCCGATTCCGTCTCTCACGGGCATCTTCGGCGAGGGGCCAGCCTTCCGTACCGTCGAAATCGGTGAGGTCGTGGTGGAGATCGTGGCCGGTTGGGCTCTCGTCCTCGCGGTGAGCGGCATCTATCTGTGGTGGCCCCGTGTGAACTCGCAGAAGCGCAAGTTCATTCCGCGGTTTTCGCGGGGTGGCCGACCGATGTGGCGCGACCTCCACGCATCGGGCGGAACAGTGCTGAGTGTCGGATTGATCTTCTTCGTCGTGACAGGACTTCCGTGGGCGACTTTCTGGGGTGGTGAGTTCCAGACGGTGGCCAGCGAGCTCACCCCGAACACCGAGAACTTCTGGGAGTACTCGGGCCCGGCGTCGGTGATCCCGGAGGTGGGGGACCTCACTCGCGACGGGGTTCGCATTCCCTGGGCCAGCGGAGCCGACACGGTGCCCACGTCCGACAAGGGAGGCCATCACGATCACGGTTCGGGGAACGAGTCCGGGATGATGCCGGTTCCATCTCCAGTCGAACCGGTCGGTCTCGAGGCGGTCTATCGAGCGGCTCAGGATGAGGGTATGAAGCCGGGCTTCTCGATCGTTCCTCCTGTCGATGTCGTCGACGAGAGCGGAGCTACTCAGTACGGCGCATACGTGGTGTTCAATCCGTGGCCGAGTTCGCTGGGTGAGCAGGGGGCGTTGTACCTGGACCAGTTCAGCGCTCGAACGTTGGGGAAGAGCGATGCGGACACGTGGGGCGCCATTCAACGAACGGCAGAATTCGGAGTGCAGACGCACATGGGAACCCAATTCGGCTTGGTCAACCGGATCTTCTTGACGATGGTGTGTGTGCTCGTGATCTGGAGCATCGTCACCGCGGGCGTGATGTGGATGCGCCGACGACGCCCTGGTTCGCTCGGAGTTCCTC
Source organism: Actinomycetota bacterium (assembly GCA_018882725.1). GTDB lineage: Bacteria > Actinomycetota > Acidimicrobiia > Acidimicrobiales > Ilumatobacteraceae > Casp-actino8. The sequence goes on from VERK01000010.1 coordinate 3,775, forward strand.
GGCGGCCTGTCGAACAACGCGTCCAGAAGTCGGTGGGCATCACGGCCGTGGTCCTCGGTGTGATCTATCCACTGTGGGGCATGAGTGCCCTGATCCTCCTGGCGATCGATCGGGTGGTTAGGAGTCGTCGACAGTCGCTGGCCGTCGGCTGATCAAAGCGAAACGACTCGCCCTAATCTGTCGACATGTTGTTCGCCAAGAAGAACGCGTCGATGGTGTCACCCGAGCAGGCCCTCCCCGGTCGAACCGATCAGACGATGCCGGTGCCCGCCCAACATCACGCTCTCGGCACTCCCCTCGTCGGTCCGTGGCCGGCCGGCTTCGAGACGGCGATCTTCGGAATGGGCTGCTTCTGGGGCGCCGAGCGCAAGTTCTGGCAAGTCGACGGTGTGTATTCGACAGCAGTTGGTTACGCCGGTGGCTACACCCCCAACTGCACCTACGAGGAGTGCTGCAGCGGTCTCACCGGTCATGCCGAAGTCGTGTTGGTCGTGTTCGACCCCACCAAGGTGTCGTATGACGACTTGCTTCGCGTCTTCTGGGAGAACCACGATCCCACACAAGGGATGCGACAGGGCAACGACATCGGAAGTCAGTATCGAAGCACGGTCTACGCGTTGAGCGATGCTCAGTTGGCGGCGGCTCAGGCGTCGGCCACAGTCTTCCATGAGCGACTCACCACGGCGGGCTATCCGCAGATCACGACGGAGATCGCACTGGCCGGGCCCTTCTATTACGCCGAGCCGTACCACCAGCAGTACTTGTCGAAGAACCCGAACGGTTATTGCGGAATCGGTGGCACGGGTGTCTCATGCCCGATCGGTACGCGCGCCTGACCGACTGCCACGTCACGAGTTGGCGATCTGCCACTCCTTGAGTGCACCTTCGAGTTCGTCGAGTGAGCGTACGAGTACGTCGATCGAGCACTGCATCATCAAGTTGACCACTTCGTTCGGTGCGGGGAATCGCGCCCGCCAGTCGGTGAACAAGCCGATGCTGTACTTGCCGAGTCCGTACGCGTAACCCAGTTCCCAGGCGGTTCCGTCGTCGGTGGTGATGCCGTTGAGGTTGGCCACGATCACGTCGCAACGGTCGATGCCGCCTTTGTCGTTCTCGAAGATCGTGCGTACGTTGTGTGCGGTCTTGGGCGGATTGTCGCGATGGGGCAAGAACGTGTCGAACCCGAGCGATCGAATCAGCGCGTCGACCTTCTCGATGAACCAGCGTTCACCTTCGTCGAAGAGTGGCCCGGCCACGTAGACGTAGGGTTTCGTTGCGGTCATGACTTCCAGCCTTTCGCACGGATCTCGTCGCCATCGGCATCGAGTGGTCGACCCGGGTGTCGGAGTTCGCCCGGTGTCTTCGACAGTCGAGCGATGAGGTTTTGCATGGGTGTGTCACCAACGGTCACCACGGTCTGCCGCGCGAGATAGTGCGGATCGGTTGCGATGTCGGCCATGTCGAGAATCGGCCCGATCGCGGCTTCGGCTTCTTCGAACGCGCGCAAGACTTCGTGTTGCGGACGTGCGGCGCACCAGTCGCGCATGAGACGTTCGAGCTCGTCACGGTTGGCGGCTCGGCCGTCGAAGGTGGCGAATCGTTGGTCGTGGCCGACACCGAGAAGTTCCATCACGCGACGAGCAACCGAATCGGACGACGTGGAGATGCCGACCCACTTACCGTCGGCGCAGCGATACGTACCGCGTGGAACGGTGTAGGGCAGACCCGAGCCGAGTCGGGGTTGCGTCTCGCCGGTGAGGGCGTACAGAGATGCGAGAGGTCCCATCGCGTGGAACACGCTCTCGAGCAGATTCACGTCGACCACTTGTCCGACTCCGGAGTGCAGCGCGACCATGGTGGCGAAGGCGGCCACGATTCCGGTCAGTTCGTCGGTGAGGGCGATCGGCGGAAGCATCGGTGCACCATCGGCCTCACCCGCGATGGCGGCGTAACCCGACATCGCCTCGGCGATCGACGCGAATCCGGGTCGTTGCGCGTAGGGGCCGTCTTGACCGAACCCGCTCACACGTGTGATGACGAGGTCAGGGTTCAGATCGTGCAGCACGTCGGGTCCGAGACCGAGCCGCTCGAGCGTGCCCGGTCGGAAGTTCTCCACCAGAACGTTCGCATCACGGACGAGACCTAGGAGAACGTCACGGTCGGCGTCGTCTTTGAGGTCGAGCGCGATGGTGCGCTTGTTGCGGTTGGTGAGTTTCCACCACAGGCCGACTCCGTCACGCGGATCCTTCCAGGCCATGTTGCGCAACGTGTCGCCAGTGTCGGGTCGCTCGACCTTGATCACGTCCGCGCCGAAGTCGGCGAGGTATCGCGCGCAGTTGGGCCCGGCGATCACCGTTGACAGGTCGATCACCCGCAGGTCGGCCAGCGGGGTGGTCATGGCTTCCAGCCTGCCAAGAGTTCGCACGCTTCCTCCAGATGCGCGCGTTCGCCGGCGTACGAGAACCGGACGAAGCGGTGGCCGCGGGAGAGATCGAAGTCGAGTCCGGGTGTGCTCGCCACTCCCAACTGGTCGAGCCATCGATGGCACAGGTCCATGGAGTCGTTGGTGAGGTGGCTCACGTCGGCGTACACGTAGAAGGCACCGTCGGCCGCCGCGATGTGGTCGATTCCGGCGGCGGCGAGGCCGTCGATGAGCAGTGTGCGGTGTTCGGCGTACCGAGCGACGTGCGAGTCGAGCTCGTCGGTGCAGTCGAATGCCGCGAGTCCGGCGATCTGGCTCACATGAGGTGCGCAGATGTAGAGGTTCTGCTGCAGCCGCTCGACGACGTCGCGCAGATGATCGGGAACCACCATCCATCCGAGACGCCAACCGGTCATCGAGAAGTACTTCGAGAACGAGTTGATGACCACCGCGCTGTCAGAACTGCCAGCCAGCGTGGGAGCCGGACCCCCGTAGGTGATGCCGTGGTAGATCTCGTCGGCGATCACCTGAATTCCGTTGGCGTCGCAGTAGCGGGTGATGTCCTCGAGTGATGATCGATCGAGCACGGTCCCCGTCGGGTTGGACGGTGACGCGATGACGAGTCCGTCGAGCGGCCCGGCGGCTTCGAGCATCGCCACGGTGGGCACCCATCGCGAGTCGGGCCCCACCGTGATGGGAACCGGGGTGACACCGAGGGCAATGAGTGTGTTGCGGTAGCACGGATAGCCGGGTTCGAGAACCGCCACACGATCGCCCGGGTCGAACGCGGCGAGGAAGGCGAGGGTGAAACCGGCCGATGCTCCACCGACGATCACCACTCGTTCGGGATCGACGGACGCGCCGTACACCTCGTCGTAGTGGCGGGCGATGCGCGCGGAGAGACGCGGCAGACCTGGCGCATTCGTGTAGCCGAGCGAGTCGGCTCGTTCGAGCGCATCGATGACCGCACGTCGCGCTCCGAGTGGAGCACCCGTGCTCGGTTGGCCGACTTGCAGAAAGAGAGTGCGAGCTCCCGACGCTTCTCGCTCGGTCGCCCGTAGCGACATCGCCATGGCGTGGAAGGGCGGGACCTGGGCCGCCCGCAGGCCGCTGGTGAGTCGGTCGGTCGTCATCAGCGGTCACGCGACGGGAACACGAAGCACCGTTCGTCGAGCGATCCCATCGCGTACGTCTGGTAGTCGACACCGAAGTCGGCGTACAGGCCGCGGCAACGCTCGCTCCAGGTGAGTGCTTCAGGAGACGACACGCGGTGCACGATCTGCATGACACCGCCCTCATAGACCCGATACTCGGCCCACGTTCCGGGGAAGTCCTTGATGGTTCCGATCTCGATCGTGGGGGCTCCGCACGCCATCGCGCGAACTCGGTGACGGTGCGTGTGTCCGGCGGTGTAGCCGAGAATGTTCGAGTGTGCGGCGACCACGCGGTCGAGGGCGTCGCTCGAATCGGGATGGATACCGAAGTAGTCGTCACTCCGCTTCCCCGACACCCACTGCTGGTGGTGTCCCATCACGATGACCGGCAGTGATGTCGATGAGGCATGGTCGGCCAACCACTCCATCTGCTCGTCGTCGAATCCACCCGTGGTTTCGGTCGGAATAGCGGTGTCCATGAGAGCCACGCACACACCGGGCATCTCGACCCAGAGATCGACGTCGTAGAGACCTTGATCGAGATACGAATCGTGGTTGCCGCGGACGACGTGCAGTCGATCGCCGAACGTTCCGCGGTAACACGACTCGAAGGCGGCGAACTCGGCGTCGGTGCCGAACGCGGTGAGATCACCCTTCACGAGGACCGCGAACGGTTCGATGGACGCCATCTCACGGCAGGCCTCTTCGTTCATCAACTCGGGATGGCGTGACTCGTGATCGTCACGGCTGATGATCGGTCCGAGTGGACTGTCGTCCATGCGACCACACACGACTTCGCCGAAGTGGACGTCGTTCACCGTGGCGAATCGGCACAGCAGTTCGCCGCTCGGCCGGGGCAGTGTCCGTGCTTCGATCCCGTGGAACTCGTGCACGGTGTCGGGGGCGAGCTCGTCGTAACGGTGAACGTCGGATCCTCGGTGGAGAACGACGAGATCATCAGCGACGGTGGTGACTTCCACTCTGGCCACGGTACTGGGCGGACTCGCCCGCTACTTTCACGAACGTGGCCGATGTAGTGACGACCAATCGTTGGCAGGCGCGCCTCGACGCCGCGGTGCTCGCCGCCGCCCTCGCGTCGGTCCCGGCGGTGTTCCTCCACGCGTCCAAGGGCACGGCTCACGACGTCGGTGTCGTCCTCGGTTGGGTGATCTGGGCCGTCTTCGCGGTCGAGGTGGTCGTAATGCTCGCCATCTCCGAGGACCGGCGCACGTGGGCTCGTGGCCACCAGTTCGAACTCTTCGTGTTCGTCACGTCGTTCCCACTGTTCCTCGACCTGCCTGGTGTACGGGAGTTGATCGGGGTGTTCCCTGTTCTCGGGGCGGTGAAACTCCTGAAGGCGTTGAAGATCCTGAAACTGGTGAAGGTCTTCAAACTCCTGCACTCGTCGTCGCTCGCCGGTTGGACGGTGCGATTGGCTTCGGCCGCCAGCGCGGTGATCGCACTCGGCCTACTCGGTGCGATCGTGACCGAGAAGAAGGTGCCCACCCCGGCTCACGGGGTGAAACGGCTGGGCGACGAGATCGCCAAGGTGATCGACGCACCGAGTCATGTGGTGGTGGTCGCACTGATCGTGCTGGCGGTGGGAGGCGTGGAGTGGTGGGCGTGGTCGAAGCGGCGTGTCACCACGGACGCGCGCGACGCGACACCACCGGCGGAGACCACCAGCGTCCGCTGAACCGCCACGACGACCGACGCCCCGACCCATCGTCGGCCACGGCGACGACCGGTCGTGGCCACAACGCTTCGATGGCCGCCGCGATTGCCACTGCTTCTTCGTCGGTGGGAGTGGGCGAGATCTGGTTGCTCATAGCGGCATGTTGCCGTGCTTGCGTCGCGGAAGTTCTTCACGCTTGCTGCGGAGCATCTTGAAGCCGTTGATGACCTTCACGCGAGTTTCGGCCGGATCGATCACGTCGTCGATGTATCCGCGCTCGGCCGCTGCGTACGGGTTGGCGTACTTCTCGGTGTACTCGGCCACGAGTTCGGCACGACGGGCCACCGGATCGGCGGCCTGCTGCAGTTCGCGGCGGTAGACGATCTCGACCGCACCGTTGGGTCCCATGACGGCGAGTTCGGCCGTGGGCCAGGCGTACGCGAGATCGGAGCCGATCGACTTCGAGTCCATCACCACGTACGCACCGCCGTAGGCCTTGCGTGTGATGACCTGAATGCGCGGCACCGTCGCTTCGCAATACGCGTAGAGCAGCTTCGCGCCATGACGGATGATGCCGCCGTACTCCTGGTCGACACCGGGAAGAAAGCCCGGCACGTCGACGAGGGTGAGAAGCGGAACATTGAATGCGTCGCAGGTGCGAACGAAGCGGGCACCCTTCTCGGCACTTTCGATGTCGAGAACTCCGGCGAGAACCATCGGCTGGTTACCGACGACACCGACGGTCTGGCCGTCGATTCGAGCAAATCCGCACACGATGCTCTTGGCCCAGTACGGGAAGTATTCGAAGAACTCTCCGTCGTCGACGATCGAGGCGATGACCTTCTTCATGTCGTACGGCTGATTGGGTGAGGGCGGCAAGATGTCGCGGAGTTCGGGGCACAGGCGCTCGGGGTCGTCGCCGGAATCAACACTCGGAGGCTCTTCCATGTTGTTCTGTGGCAGGAACGACACGAGGTAGCGAACGTCGTCGAGGCAGGCCTTTTCGTCGGCCGACACGAAGGTGGCCACACCCGACTTGCTCGCGTGGCTCATGGCGCCACCGAGTTCTTCGAGTGTCACTTCCTCGCCGGTGACCGTCTTGACCACGTCGGGACCGGTGATGAACATGTGGCTCGACTCGCGAACCATGAAGATGAAGTCGGTCATGGCCGGTGAGTACACCGCACCACCCGCGCACGGTCCGAGGATGACCGAGATCTGCGGAATGACCCCGCTCGACAACACGTTGCGATAGAAGATGCCGCCATAACTGGCCAGCGAGACGACGCCCTCTTGGATGCGCGCGCCAGCACCGTCGTTGAGTCCGATGACCGGTGCGCCAACCTTGAGCGCGAGATCCATCAACTTGTGGATCTTCTCAGCGAACACTTCACCGAGTGCACCGCCGAACACCGTGAAGTCCTGTGAGAACACGAACACCTTGCGGCCCTCGATGGTGCCCCAGCCGGTGATGACGCCGTCGGTGTACGGGCGCTCTTCGAGGCCGGCCGCCTGCGCGCGGTGACGGGCCAGCATGTCGAGTTCCTGGAACGAACCCGGGTCGAGCAGGTAGTCGATCCGCTCGCGGGCCAGCATCTTGCCCTTCTCGTGCTGGCGCTCGATGGCGCGCGGCGAGCCGGCCAGAAGGGCCTGCTCCTTGCGCTGCTTGAGGTCGTCGAGCTTGTCGTGCATGGGGTTGCCGCTGGTCACGGAGGAGACGCTACCCCTCGGTCCGCGACGGGCTCACAGTCGGATCGGCCCTGAATGGGCGGTTATGGAACGACTGTGGCCGTGACCGGCTGGATCCCCGGCACCGTCGTGGTCGCGGCTCCAACAGCGGCTGATCCACCGACCGGCACCAGAGCCGTCATCGGAACCGTGGCCGCCGTGCCGACCGGCGAGGTGGTGCTCACCAACACCGCCGCATCGGGATTGTCGTCGTTGGCCATCACCGACACGGTGTAGGTGACCGACGGGAGTGGACCGTCGGGTCCGTTGCCGCTCACGATCACTGTCCAGAGTCCGGCCGTTCCGAACGGAATGCCTTCCTTCAGTGGAAGACGAGCTGCTCCCTTGCCATCGAGCGGAACCGACAACGTGACGCTCGCAGTGTCGGCCGTGGGCGGATTGAACTGCACGGTGAGATCTGTGAGTCCGCTCTCGGGTGAGTGCACGTCGATGCGCACCGCGTTGAGCCCGACCATGGCGGGTGTGACTTTCACTTGCACGTCGAACGAACCACCCGACCGCTCGCCCACGAATGCGTAGTTGGTTCGATCGGTCCCGGGTGACTCGATGTTGGCGGGAAGCGTGGCGACCGCCCACGACGACAGCGCGAAGACGAACACACCGAACGCGGCTTCGGTGGCCACGGCGCGTCGCAGACTGAACGCGATCTTCGCGTTGAGTGCTTTGGCCTTGCCGAGACGAGTGGCGACCACCTGACGCATGAGCATGCCGAGGTACACCATGGCCGCTACACCGATCACCTTGAGCACGATGAGGCGTCCGTGCCGACTGCTGAGGAATCCACCGCCGTCGAGTTGAATCAGGTGCAGCGTTCCCGACACGACAGCCACCGTCACGAATGCCGGCGCGAGGCGGGTGTAGCCGCGTACGGCGTGCACGAGATCTTCTTCACCGGGTCCGGCGAGAACAGCGAGCAACAACAAGGCGAGCCCACCGAACCACAGTGCGATCGACACGCTGTGGAACGCACCGGCCAACGTGCCCACCAAGGAGAACTCGGAGGTGGCCCGAGTGAGAGCGAGCGATGCGACGGCGATACCCATCGGAGCGAGTGACACCGCTTGGGTTCGCGGATCGAGAAGTCGCTCGGGCCGAACCATGACGCCGGCGCTGGCGGCCACGAGGAAGAAACGAGCGAGGATCGCGGTGCCGCTCAACGAGTCGAACAGACCGAACCACTCGGTGGGGTTGAGAGCCGCCGTGACTGAAATGCGCGACTCGATCGCGACCGTGAGCACCATGACGAAGAACGTGGAGATGGCACCCACGATCCACGCGATACGGAAGAAACGCGGAACGAGTCCGTCATCGACCCCTTCGGGCCACACCAGAACGATGAGCACGGCTCCACCGAAGAGCGCCGCCAGGGCCATGTACGCGACCATGCGGGCAAGACCGAGCGGGCCACTGACCGGCGGCGGGTCGCCCAGCAGGTTGCCACCATCTGTGATGTCGGCTTCGGTGAGATCGCCCGGATCGATACTGGCCGGGTCGAGAACCTCGAACGAGAAGACACCCGTGGCCACTTTGCCGTCGGGTTGCGGAATTGAATAGGTGACGTTGCAGGTGCCCACGGGCAAGCCGCCGACCACCGGAACCGAGATGGAAATGCCGTCGGCTCCGAATTCGGCTGGTCCGATCGGTGCCGGTGCTTGGTCGCACACGGCCTGCACCACCGAGTTGGACGGCACCGTTTCGTTGAACACGACGGTGATCCGCGCTGGTGCGACGGCGACCTTTTCTCCGTCGGCCGGGGACGACGACACCAGCGTGGTCTCGGCCCGTGCCGGCTCGGCTCCGATGAAACCGGGCACGACGATGCCGACCGCGAACATGGCGAGAACGATTCGCCGGAACACGCGTGTCCGGCCGGTCGTGGCGGTGGTCGGCGACAGCGACATGGTCGGTACCACGGTAGTCAGCGACTCGTGGGTGACCGGGGCACTCGCGGGGAACCTCGACCACACCCCATCTGTAAAGTCGGAGCGTGCCCGACACCGGATACCAGGCGCTCTATCGGCGTTATCGGCCCCAGCGCTTCTCCGAGTTGCGCGGGCAGGATCACATCGCGCTCGCGCTGCGCAACGCCGTCAAGTCCGACCGCGTCGGCCATGCGTATCTCTTCTCGGGTCCGCGCGGTACGGGCAAGACCACCACGGCGCGCATCCTCGCCAAAGTTCTCAACTGCGAGGCTCCGGTCGACGGCGAACCGTGTTGCTCGTGTGGTTCGTGCGAGGCCGTCGTGCACGGCAGCAGTTTCGATGTCATCGAACTCGACGCCGCGAGCAATCGCAGCATCGAAGACATTCGCGAGATCATCTCGACGGCGTCCCTCGGCTCCCCCGGTCGCCACAAGGTGTACATCCTCGACGAGGTTCACCAGCTCACCGGTCCGGCGGCGGCCGCCCTTCTCAAGACTCTCGAAGAGCCACCGTCGCACGTGGTGTTCGTTCTCGCCACGACCGACCCCGAGAAGGTCCCCGAAACCATTCGCAGCCGCACGCAGCACCTGCAGTTCCACCTGCTCCCGGTGGCCGATCTCGAAGAGCACGTGCGGTGGGTTGCGCAGGATGCCGGTATCCCCCTCGACGAGCGCGGTCTCGAGGCGGTGTTGCGTCAAGGCGGTGGGTCGGCTCGCGACACCTTGTCGGCGCTCGAACTCCTGGCCGCCACCGGTGGACAGATCGACGAGATCACACCGGTCGACGAGTTCGTCGAGGCCCTCATCGAGTTCGACGCCGGCCGAGCGCTGGCCGCCGTTGCCCACACCGTGCATCGTGGCCGTGATCCGCGCACCATCATCGACGATCTCGTTCGTCATCTGCGCGACTGCTTCCTCACTCAGATGGCACCCGAACTCGTGCAGGCCCAAGAACATCGGGCAGCCGAACTCGCCGATCAGGCGCGTCGCCTCGGCACCGCGCGCATCGTGAAGGTGATGGAGACACTCGGCCAGGCGCTTCTCGACATGCGTGGCGCACCCGATCAGCGTGTGGTTCTTGAGGTCGCTTTGGTTCGACTCGTGCACCGGCAACTCGACACCGGCCTCGATGCACTGTTGGCGCGAGTCGAACGTCTCGAGCGCGAGATCGTCGATCGGCCGCCCGCGCTCGCTCCTGCCCCGGTCAATCCGTCCACCGGGCGTGCGGTTCTGGGTGGACGCGTGAGTCGTGATGCGTCGGCACCCACTCCCCGTCCGGCCGCACCGAGCCCGGCTCCCGTCGCGGCACCGAGCCCGTTGGCTCCGGAATCAGCACCTCCGACTGTGCCGCCGGCGCCGAGTGCGGGCGCGTCACTCGACACGCTGGTGGCCCGTTGGTCCGACGACGTATTGGCCACGTTGGTCGGTATGCGGCGCGCGGTTGCCCAGATGGTCAAGCCCGTTGTTCGCGACGGTGCGGTGGTGTTGATGGTCGACAACGAGCATGCGGCCAAGCGTGTGAACGACTACCTCGATGACTTGTCGGCTGCGGTTCGCGCGGCGGCTGGTTCGTCGTGCGCGGTCGTGGTGGAAGTGCGTTCCGATGCGCCGACCGAAACAGCGCCGAAGCGCAAGAAGGCCGTGGTCGTTCCCGACGACGACGAGATCGACATCGAAGAGGCCAAGAAGTTGCCCACGTCCACCGCCAAGAGCACCGAAGAAGAACTCCTCGAAGCGTTTCCGGCGGCCAAGTTCGTGAAGAAAGAGCAGTGATCGGTGGCTTCCACCTACACGCTGCCGGTTCAGAACCTCATCGATCATCTCGGGCGTCTGCCCGGAATCGGCCCCCGTTCGGCGCAACGCATCGCATTTCACTTGTTGAAGTTGCCCGTTGACGACGTCCAGCGTCTCACGCAGGCGATCACCGACGCGAAGGAGCGGGTGCGTTTCTGCTCGCAGTGTTTCAACTTCGCCGAAGACGATCTGTGCCCGATCTGCGCCGATCCTCGTCGTGACTCCAGTGTCATCTGCGTGGTCGAAGAAAGTCGCGACATCATTCCGCTCGAACGAACCGGCGAGTTCAAGGGTCGGTACCACGTACTCCTCGGCGTCATGAATCCGATCGAGGGCATCGGACCCGATCAACTCAAGATGCGTGAACTCGTGATGCGCATCGGCAGCGAAGACGTTCGCGAAGTGATCGTGTGCACCAACCCCAACACCGAGGGTGAGGTCACCGCGCAGTACATCGGTCGTCTGCTGAAGCCCTTCGACATCACCGTCACCCGACCGGCCTCGGGGCTTCCGGTGGGTGGCGATCTCGAGTACGCCGACGAACTCACCTTGGGTCGGGCGATCACCGGTCGTCGTCGTCTCGACGACTGACGCGCTCCGGGGTACCGCTCGGGGCTGGCGCGGGCGGAAAGGCCATCCCCGGTCGATACCCCGGATCAACGGAGACGGCGGTGCGTCCCTGTATGACGATTAGGTTACGAATATGACGGGGGCCGTGCAAGAATAGACCCTGAACAGGGACTTTCTGGCGTTTCAGTATGACGGCCGAGCGGACGGCCCGGTGGCCGTCGTCGGCTTCGGTGGCCCCGTCGGCTCAGAGAGCTCGGACGATCAGGGCGTCACCCTGACCTCCGCCACCACACAGCGCGGCTGCCCCGAGACCGCCGCCGCGGCGACGGAGCTCGTGGAGCAAGGTGAGAGCGATGCGGTTGCCGCTCATGCCGATCGGGTGACCAAGGGCGATGGCACCGCCGTTCACGTTGGTGATCTCGTCGGTGATGCCGAGGTCGGCCATCGATGCGATACCCACCGCGGCGAACGCCTCGTTGAGTTCGAACAACTTCAAGTCCGACACCTTGAGGTTCGCCTTGTGCAAGGCCTTCATGATCGCGCGACTCGGCTGCTGTAGCAACGACGCGTTGTCGGGACCGGCCACCATGCCGTAGCCGACCACTTGTCCGAGAGGTTGAACCCCGCGTGCCTTGACCGCGCGCTCCGACATGATGACCATCGCCGAACCACCGTCACTGATCTGCGACGCGTTGGCGGCGGTGATGGTTCCTTCTTTGTCGAAGGCCGGCTTCAGCCCGCCGAGAGTGTCCATCGTCGTGTCGGCGCGCACGCCTTCGTCGTTCTTCACGAGCACCGGGTCGCCCTTGCGTTGCGGAATCGCGACGTCGACGATCTCCTCGGCCAACTTTCCGCTGGCGATAGCGGCTGCCGCGCGCTGGTTGCTCTTCATGGCGAATTCGTCCTGTGTGGTGCGGGAGATTCCGCCCCCGTTGTAACGCTCGGTTCCGAGGCCCATGAGACACGCATCGAACGCGCACCACAGACCGTCAGCGATGATCGCGTCGCGCAGTTCTGTGTTGCCGTAGCGGAATCCGCCGCGGGCGCCGGCTGCGATGTACGGAGCCTGCGTCATGCTCTCCATGCCACCGGCGATCACGATGTCGGCATCACCGGCCTGGATCATCTGGTCGGCGAGATAGATCGCGTTGATTCCCGACAAGCACACCTTGTTGATGTTCACGGCCGGCACACTCATCGGAATGCCCGCTTTGACGGCGGCTTGGCGGCTCGGCACTTGACCCTGGCCGGCCATCAGCACTTGACCCATGATCACGTGTTCGACTTCGTTGGGTGCCACGCCGGCGCGCTGCAACGCGGCACTGATGGCGAAGCCCCCCAAGTCGGCGGCGGTGAACGACGCGAGTGCACCGCTCATCTTTCCGATCGGTGTGCGGGCTCCTGCGACGATGTACGACCCGGGCATGATGCGCCTTTCTTCTGACGTGGTGAGTTGCGGTTCTGGCCGCGAATTCTTGGTGTTCAGTGTGGTCGGGCGAGACCCGACCTGCGAACGCCCAACTTACCGATGAGTAACAACGAGCGATAAGTTCGCCGAATGGAGCAGATTCGCGAGGCCATTCTGAACGGGGCCGACTCCGCGGCCATCGCCGCCCTCCCCGTACCCACGCACTACCGGGCCGCCCACTTGCTGGCCTCGGAGACCGCGATGTTCGAGGGGGTTCCTTCCGAGAAGAAAGACCCGCGCCAGAGCATCCACGTGGGCGACGTGCCGACGCCCGAATTGGCCCCCGACGAGGTGTACGTCGCGGTGATGGCCAGCAGCATCAACTTCAACACCGTGTGGTCGAGCATCTTCGAGCCGGTGTCCACATTCGGTCCGATGAAGCGATTGTCGCGCGACAGCGACTGGATGAAGCGCCACGATCAGCCGTATCAGGTGATCGGGAGCGACGGTTCGGGTGTGGTGCTCAAGGTCGGCTCGGCCGTGCGGTTATGGAAGCCGGGCGATCACGTGACCATTCACTGCAACTTCGTCGACGACCAGGACAACACCGCTCACAACGACTCGATGCTGGCCGCGAACCAGCGCATTTGGGGATACGAGTCGAACTTCGGTGGGTTGGCCGATCTCTCGGTGGTCAAGGCCAACCAGCTCATGCCCAAGCCCGCTCACTTGACGTGGGAGGAGGCCGCGGTCAACGCGCTCTGCAATTCGACGTCGTATCGCATGCTCGTGTCACGCAACGGCGCCGCGATGAAGCAGGGCGACGTCGTTCTCATCTGGGGTGCCACGGGTGGTATCGGTGCGTACGCCACCCAGTACGTGTTGAACGGCGGGGGCATTCCGGTGTGCGTGGTGTCGAACTCCGACAAGGCGCAGATCCTTCGCGACATGGGTGTCGAAGCGATCATCGATCGCAAGGCCGCCGGTTACAAGTTCTGGAAGGACGAACACACTCATGACGAAGGTGAGTGGCGTCGTCTCGGAAGCGACATCCGCGATCTCGTGGGTGAGGATCCCGACATCGTTTTCGAGCATCCTGGTCGTTCCACGTTCGCTGCGTCCATGTACGTGGCCAAGCGTGGTGGCACCATCGTCACGTGTGCGGCCACGAGCGGATTCATGATGGAGTTCGACAACCGCCACTTCTGGATGCGCCTCAAGAATCTGGTGGGTAGTCACTTCGCGAACTATCAGGAGTCGTGGCAGGCCAATCGTCTCATCGCCAAGGGCATGATCCACCCGGTCATCAGCCAGACGTTCGCACTCGAGAACGTGGGCGAGGCGGCGTATCAGGTTCATCACAACATGCACGAGGGCAAGTTGGGTGTGCTGTGTCTGTCACCCGAGCCCGGCCTCGGCGTGACCGATCCAGAGTTCCGCGCCAAGGTGGGCGAGGCGAACCTGTCTCGGTTCCGTCGTTCGTGATCGGTCGTGGCAGGCTGAGGTCATGATCCTCACCGAAATCGACCACGTGGCCATCGCAGTGAAAGATCTCGAAGCGGCCATCGATTACTACAAGCGGGCATTCGGCGCCACCGTCGACCATCGCGAAGTCGTTGAGAGCGACGGCGTGGAAGAGGCCTTGTTGAAGGTGGCCGAGAGTTACGTGCAGTTGCTCACGCCGACGCGTGACGACAGCCCGGTGGCCAAGGCGATCGAGAAGCGTGGTGAGGGTCTGCATCACATCGGATATCGCGTGAAGGATTGCGGTGAGGCGTTGGCGTCGATGCTGGCGGCTGGTGCGACGGCGATCGACAAGGCGCCGCGTCCGGGGAGTCGTGGAACGACCGTGGCGTTCATTCACCCGAAGGGGAGCTTCGGCACCCTCATCGAACTCGTCCAGGAATAGCCAACGAACATCTGGGTTCGTGCAGTGTGGTTCTGGGTGAAAAATTCGCTGGATTCCAGCGAATTTTTCACCCAGAACCACATCTAGAAGGTCGTCAGAGGGCGAGGAGCATCAGGCCCGTGAGGTATTCGGCCTCGGGGAAGTGCAACGGGATCGGATGATCGGCTGGTTGTCCCAACCGACGCACGATGTGCGCCTCGCGATTCGCATCGACGGCCGCGCCGGCCACGACCTTCTGGAACAGATCACTCGACACCGCACCCGAGCACGAGTACGTGAACAGCAGTCCGCCCGGCCGCAACAACTTGAGCGCGAGAAGATTCAGGTCCTTGTACGCGCGGGTGGCTCGATCGACCTGATTGGGATTGTTGGCGAGTTTGGGCGGATCGAGAACGATCACGTCGAAACTGGCTCGCCGATCGCGTAGCGATCGCAGTTCGGTGAACGCGTCAGCTTCCACGAGATCACCGATGTTCACATCGTTGGCTCGGGCATTGGTCTCGGCGAGCAGGAGGGCTGGCCCCGAGGAGTCGATCGTCGTGATGGAGCTCGCACCACCGCGGGCCGCCGCCACGCTGAACGATCCGGTGTAGCCGAACACGTTCAGCACCGCTCGATCGCGTGAATGCTCGGCAACGAGCCGACGACTGTCGCGTTGGTCGATGTAGAAGCCGGTCTTGTGGCCGTGTTCCACATCGACGTGAAAGCGGAGACCGTTCTCGTGAGCCCAGACTGGTTCGGGAAGTGATCCGTGCCGCACACCGGTGGTGGGCTCGAGTCCTTCGCGTGATCGGTTGTCGCCGTCACTGCGCTCGAACACGCACTGCACCCCGTCGAGTGACGCGAGCGCCGCGACGACCGCATCCCGTCGTCTGTCGATTCCGACCGTCGTGATCTGAAACACCACGACTGATCCATAACGGTCGGCCACCAGACCCGGCAGACCGTCGGCCTCTCCGAAGACCAGCCGAACTGCGTCGCCGTCGGCGATTCCGAGGCGACGTCGACGTTCGGCCGCAGCAGTGATGCGGGCTGCCACGAACCCGTCGTCGATCGATTGCTGAACGTCGAAGGCCCACACTCGGGCCCGAATCGACGAGTGCGGACTGTACGACGCCAGTGCCATCGGCCGTGATGCTTCGTCCACCACGACCACGGTGTCGCCCGGCTGCGGATCACCTAGAACTCGGTCGACCGAGCCGCTCATGATCCACGGATGGTGTCGGCGCAGGCTGCGGTCGCGCCCGGCTTTGAGTCGAAGCGTCGCCCGCTCGTTCATGTCGGTCTCACTTTGACCCGATCTTGAACGACAGAGGAGTCGACGGCGATCAGGCTGTGGGCCAGGAGGGACACGTCATGACGGTACTGGTCGGAACACTGGTAGGAGTGGTGGGCGCGCTACTGATGCGCCCGATCGTTCGTCATTACACAGCGACGAACTCACCGGTGTGGTTCGGCGCACCGATCGTTGCGGTGACCGCCGGGGCGATGACATCGCAAACCGACAGCGTCCTTTTGTCGGTCGCACTCGGATCGCTGGCGGCGTTGCTCGTTGCGTTGAGCGAGATCGATCTGAAGGTTCGGCGTCTGCCGCGTGAGATCAGTTATCCAGCAACGATCATGGGGGTCGGTCTCTTGGTGACCGATGCGTTGATGCGAGATCGAGCGGACCGAGTGTTGATGGTGTTGGCCGGAGCGGCCGCTTTCACTGGTGCCATGCTCGTCTTGTTCGTGATCGGGCGAGGCTCGCTCGGGGAAGGTGACGTTCGCGTCGCTCCGTTGCTCGGGTCGTTCCTCGGCTACTGGTCGCCCGGTCTCGTGTTGCCGGCGCTGTTGGTCGCCTCGCTCGTGGCGGCCGTCGTGGGACTCGTACTCGTGGTGGTGAAGCGAACCGGCCGCAGCACGACCCTCCCGTTCGGACCCTTCCTGGCGCTCGGCACCGTGGTCGCTCTGATGAGTCAGGGCTCGTGATGAGAGGAACAATCGTGCGGGCCGGGACGAAAACGGAGTCGGAAAGTTGGTATCGGACTGATACCATCGGCGCCGTGGCCATGACCTTGCGACTCACCGATGACGAACAGACTGCCCTGCGCGCGCGGGCCGAGGCCGAGGGAATTTCGATGCAGGAAGCGGCCCGTCGAGCGGTACGCGAGTACGTGGCGCGTAACGAACACCGGGATCGGGTGAGTGAGGCGGCCAGCCGGATCCTGAGCGCCCACGCGGATGCCATCGAGCGACTCGGGCAGTGAGCCGTTCGTTCGAGTACCTCGACCTCGAGGATGTTTTGTCGTTGGCCCGGACACTCCTCGGGGATCCTCCGCCCGTCCGCGACATCGGCTTGTTGGGATCGGCGGTCGCGCGGCCGCAGACGTCGGTGTTCGGCGAAGACGCCTACCCCGACGTCTTCTCGAAGGCGGCGGCTCTGCTCCAGTCGATCGTCAACAACCACCCACTCGTCGACGGCAACAAGCGTTTGGGATGGTTGGCTACCGCTGTGTTCCTCGAACTGAACGACGTCAAGGCGAGCGAAGCCACCAATGACGACGTGTACGACTTCGTCATCTGGGTCGCCTCGTCCAACCCCGATCTCGACGTGATCACGCCGAGGTTGCGCGCCATCATCGAGAAAGAATCGCGGTCGTGATCGTTCACCTGGTCGACGGGACCTACGAGCTTTACCGACAGCATTACGGCCAGGCCGTGCGTTCGTCGGAGCCCTCCCCCAACGCAGCCACCATTGGCGTTCTCAACTCCACGTTCCAGTTGCTCGCCGACGGTGCCACGTACATCGGTGTCGCCACCGACCATGTGATCGAGAGTTTCCGCAACGATCTCTGGGCCGGTTACAAGACATCCGACGGAATGGAAGTCGAGATCCTCTCGCAGATCCCGATCCTCGAAGAAGCGTTGCGGTCGATGGGTGTCGCGGTTTGGCCGATGGTGGAGTTCGAAGCCGATGACGCCCTCGGATCGGCGGCCGCCGTCGCCGATCGCGACAAACGCGTCGAACAAGTGCAGATCTTCAGCCCCGACAAAGATCTCGGTCAGTGCGTTCGCGGTCGTCGTGTCGTGCAGATCGATCGTCGCAAGATGGCCAAGGACGGAACAGG
Organism: Actinomycetota bacterium; assembly: GCA_018882725.1. GTDB lineage: Bacteria > Actinomycetota > Acidimicrobiia > Acidimicrobiales > Ilumatobacteraceae > Casp-actino8. Next base: position 21,487 of record VERK01000010.1, read on the forward strand.
TCTCATCGACGAAGACGCGGTGCGCGAGAAGTTCGGTGTGGGTCCGGCGAGCATCGCCGACTGGCTCGGACTCGTGGGCGACACCGCCGATGGATTCCCCGGACTGAGCGGCTGGGGCGCCAAGTCGGCCTCAGCCGTTCTCGCGCGTTACGAGCGCATCGAGAACGTTCCCGATGCCGTGAGCGAGTGGGACGTTCCTGGTTTGCGCGGTGCCGCCAAGTTGGCCGAGTCGTTGTCGTCTCAACGCGAACTCGCGCTGCTCTTCCGGAAAGTGGCCACCATTGTCACCACGGTTCCGGTGGGTGATGTGGACGACTGGCACTGGACCGGCCCGCGCGACGATTTCCGTGAGTTCTGCGTCGATCTCGGTGTGCCTCGCCTGGCCGACCGGGTCGCCAGCCTGGCCTCATCACGCGGGCGGTAGCCTCACGAGTACGTCATTCGGCTCCTGCCGGGTGAGGTGACGGTCGGGTCCTGTGCAACGGGTCCCCGTGAATCAGGTCAGGACCGGGAGGTAGCAGCCTTCAGCGGAACGGCTCGTGTGCCGCAGATCGCCTGGCCGTCACCTCATCCGGCAGGATCGTGTCTGACCACAAGGAAGGGTGCGAGAGCGGCCGAATCGGCACGCTTGGAAAGCGTGTGAGGTGCAAGCCTCCGTGGGTTCGAATCCCACCCCTTCCGCCATGGACATCGAAGAAGCCATGCGTCGAGCGCTCGAGGAAGCTCGCAGCGCCGCCGTGCGCGGAGACGTTCCCGTCGGTGCCGTGGTTCTTCACGAGGGTCGTGTCATTGCGGCCCGTCACAATGAGCGTGAAGTCGCGTCCGACCCCACCGCTCATGCCGAAGTGCTGGCGTTGCGTGATGCCGCTGCCGCTCTCGGACGTTGGCGTCTCGACGACTGCAATCTCGTGGTCACGCTCGAACCGTGTGTGATGTGCGCGGGAGCTCTCCTCAACGCGCGGATCGGGCACCTGGTCTACGGGGCGGCCGACTTGAAGG
>VERK01000011.1 GCA_018882725.1 Actinomycetota bacterium
GGGGTTCAATTCCCCTCACCTCCACCCGAGAACCCGGGCGACCCATCGGGCGCTCGGGTTTCGTGTTTCACGGCTAGGTTCGCGCCATGCCCGGGCCGTTGCATGGAGTTCGCGTCGTCGAACTCGGAGTCTGGATCGCCGGTCCGGCCGCGTCGGGCGTGATGGGCGACTGGGGTGCCGACATCGTCAAGATCGAGCCGTTGTCGGGTGACCCGTCGCGCTTGTTCAGACGCATGTTGAGCCTCACCCGCGACGACAACCCGATCTTCGAACTCGACAACCGCAACAAGCGCGGTATCGCCCTCGACGTGTCGACGCCCGGGGGTCGAGCCATCGTTCTCGATCTCGTGCGGGAAGCCGACGTGTTCGTCACCAACGCGCGAGCCGAGTCGGTGGCACGAGCCGGACTCGATTACGAATCACTACGCGCGATCAATCCGCGCATCGTGTACGGGCAGATCACCGGCTACGGACTCGAAGGCCCCGAAGCCGATCGGCCCGGGTTCGACATCGCCGCGTACTGGGCCCGATCGGGTCTGGCTCATCTGCACACTCCCGACGACGGTGAACCGCCGATCCTGCGTGGAGGTGTGGGCGATCACTCCACGGGTGTCGCTTTCGCCGGTGCGATCGCGGCCGCACTGTTCCATCGCGAGCGAACCGGTGAGGGTCAGATGGTGTCGACGTCGCTCTTCCGCCAGGGCGTGTACACGCTCGGGTACGACTTGAGTCTGGCGCTCAGTTGGGGTCGCTATCCGCCGGTGACGCGGCGGGCCGATGCACCCAGTCCGACCGCCAACAATTACCGCACCGCCGACGGGCGCCGCTTCTGGGTGGTGGGGGTGGAGGCCGATCGGCACTGGCCGCCCTTGGCCCGCGTGGCCGGCCACCCCGAATGGATCGACGATCCTCGTTTCGCCACCGCGCGTGATCGCACCGTGAACGCTCGCGAACTGATCGCACTGCTCGACGCCGTGTTCGCGTCGAAGACGTTCGACGAATGGGCAACGATCTTCGCGACCGAACCCGACATGTTCTGGGCACCGGTTGCTACGCCTGAGGAAGTGTTGGCCGATCCGCAGACTCGGGCGGCCGGGGGAATCGTCGACGTGCCGAATGGTGACGACGTGGTGCCGATGATCGCCTCGCCGGCCGACTTCCACGGCACTCCGGGCGAACAGCGATCGGTCGCGCCGCGAATCGGCGAGCACACGCGCGACATTCTTCGCGGGCTCGGTCGTTCGGACGCCGACATCGATGCGTTGGCCGCGGCTGGTGTGATCGTGGTCGACGACTGATACAGGCGGTCAGCGCAGACGATCGACGATCTGATCGATCAGCGCCACCACTTCGTGCGCGCAGGCGATGAAGTCGTCGACTTCGCCACCACCCGGATCGATGATCTCCTCCCACGGTTCGAGAGCCACCGTGTGAAGGGCCAGACCGTCGAGGCGCTCGGTGATCGGGCCGTCGGTAGGTAGGTCGCGCACGAGGCGCTTGAGCGTGGCGGTGCGATGAGCGGCCTGCGGGTATTCGCGTCTGATCCACGCGACATGTTCGGGGGCCATCGCCAGCACCAGATCGGCCGCGGCCACGTGTTCGGGAGTGATCTGCTGGCTGCGGTGGTTGCGCGCACTGAGATCGACGCGCTGTAGCGCTTCGCGCGTTCGCCAACTGATCGGCTGGCCATCCACGCTGAAGGTTCCGGCGGTGACGATGGTGAGTGACGGCTCGCGCGCGGCCAGGGCCGCACCGGCCATCACCGAACGCGCGGCGTTGCCGGTGCAGATGACGAGAAGTGACGTCACGTGCGAATCAGGTGGGAACGCCGCCGTCGACGGTGAACACCGCACCGGTGGTGTAGCTGCCGGCATCGCTCGCGAGGAACATGGCCGCACCGACGATCTCGTGCGGCTCACCCACGCGACGCAGCGCGACGCGCTTCATCTGCTGATCGACCATCTTCCAGTCCCAGGCCTTGGAGATGTCGGTACGGAACGAGCCGGGCATGATGCAGTTCACGCGCACGTGTGGGCCGAAGGTCTGAGCGAAACCGATGGTGATGGCGTTGAGGCCGGCCTTGGCCGCGGTGTACGGAATCACGTCGGGCGTGGGGTGAATGGCGGCGATGCTCGAGATGTTGATGATCGATCCGGAGCGCCCGGTCTCCTTGGCTCGCTCGACCATGCGCGTACCGAGCAGAGCCGAGAGGCGGAACGGACCCTTGAGGTTGAGGCCGAGGACCGAATCCCAGAGTTGCTCGTTCACGTTCACGACGTGGTCGTACAACGGAGACTTGCCGGCGTTGTTCACGAGGATGTCGACGCCGCCCAACTGCGACCAGGCGGCCTCGGCGAGGCCGTCGAGTTCGCTCCATCGTCCGATGTGACACGCGTAGGGGATGGCGCGCCGTCCGGTTGCCGTTTCGACCTCACGAGCGGTTTCTTCGCACGACTCGAGCGACCGGCTGGCGATCATCACATCGGCGCCAGCCGCGGCGAAAGCCAGGGCCATTTCGCGACCGAGTCCGCGGCTTCCGCCGGTGATGAGCGCCGTGCGCCCCGTGAGATCGAAGAGTGCGGGAATGTCGGCCATGTCAATCTCCTGCCGGTCCGGTGAAGCGCGGGGCGCGCTTCTCACGATGGGATGCGACGCCTTCGGCTGCGTCGGGGCCGCCGAAGCCGAAGAACTCGTACGCCAATGACGCGTCGAACGCGGGGATCATGGCGCGATACCAATGGTTGAGCGTGTGTTTGGTGAAGCGCAACGCTGCTTGTGCGCCGTCGGCGAGTTCGGTGGCCACCTCGAGCGCGGTGGCGTACACCTCGGCATCGTCGACGCACAGCGACACCAATCCGATTCGCTCAGCCTCCTCACCGGTGAGCGTGCGGCAGGTGAGCAAGTAGTACTTCGCCTTGGCCATACCGGCGAGGAGTGGCCAGCACACGGCGGCGTGATCGCCCGCAGCCACGCCGAGTCGGGTGTGGCCGTCGATGATGCGGGCGGTGCGTCCGGCCACCGACACATCGGCGAGAACGGCGGCCACCAGACCGGCGCCGACCGCCGGGCCGTGAATGGCCGACACGATCGGCTTGGAGCATTCGATGACGTTACGGACGAGATCGCGGGCTTCCTTCAGCACACGACTGCGAAACGCGTAGTCGCCGATGATGCCGTCGATGAGGTCGAAACTTCCTCCCGCCGAGAACGCCTTGCCGGCTCCGGTGAGAAGAACCACGTTCGTGGTCGGGTCGCGATCGACCGCGATCCACACGTCGGCGAGTTCGCGGTGGGCGTCGGGACCAACGGCGTTCAGGTTGGGGCCGTCGAGCGTGATCTGCAGGACGCCCTCATGCGGCCGCGTGAACGTGAGGTGTGGGAACGCGCGGTACGGCTCGAGATCGGACATGGGTCCCCTTCGTCACGAAGTGTTGCGGTCTGGTTCGGCCGACCGTAGCCGAGCCGTCGGTCAGGATCCGAGGGCGCGGGAGAGCGGGGCCTCTTCGCGTTGGCGCAGCGCGACGTTCACCCGCTGACGTTCCAGAACCTGTTCGAGTGTCTTCACGGCCTGCGGAATGGGGTGCTCGGAGAAGAACGACTGCACGTCGGCTTCGTTCTGGGGAGTGTTGAGGAGTTTCACCGGATCGATCATTCGAACGATGGTGTTGGTGGGGAACTCGTCGTTGGCCCGCTGCCAATGGCGACGGACGAACTCCCAGGCCACGATTCCGTGATTGCGATTGGCGATGCAGCGAGCCAAGAGGAACGGGGCGTTCTGCGTCTTGACCTGACCGCTCAGAGCGAACTCACAGGTGCGAGCGACGAGCTCGGCCGAGTCGAAGTCGGCCAGTGCGTAGAGGTAGCGGAGTTGTTCCTGAGGAGTGTCGGCGGTGAGGAAGCGCTGCTGCATGTCGACGTACTCGGACTCGCCGCCGGTGGCCGCTACAACAGTCGTGGCGGCCGCGGTGAGTTCGGGGTCGACCGAGGTGGCGTCACGTTGCGCGGCGACCAGGAGTTCGCGGCATCGTTGTTGCGCATCGGCATCGCCACCAGTTGCCGCGAGCAGTGTGACGATCAGGCCGCGTAGTTTGGCGCGAAGTTCACCTTCGCCCGGTTCGGGTTGCCAACCGAGATCGGCCAGTACCGGTCTCACCAACGCGGCGACGCGACGGCGGAACGACGCGTAAGCGTCGTCGGCGACCAGTCGGCCGGCTGCGCGCAGACCGTTCGCGATGGCCTGCCACACTGCCAGTTCGCGTTCGTCGACGAACCCTTCCACGAAAGCGAGATAGTCGGCCGCGGCGAGTCGTCCGGCTACCACCGCGTTCCAGGCGTCGTCGACGAGGTTGTAGCGCTCGATGGTGGTGAGCGATCGCAGAACCGTGCGATCGATGCGGGCGAGAAGTTCGGCTGAGTACGCCACGCGGTAGAAGCCCGACCCGCCCGCGTTGACCACGACGGGCACGGAGGTGTCGGCGAGATCGACGTCGAGGGTCGACTCGGTGAGGAGCACGACCTGCTCGCTGTTGCCGGCGCGCACGTGCACCGGGACGTACCACGTCTGCGGATCGGTGATCGACTCGGCATCGAACGAGAACCGCTGCTGCGTGAGGTGGAGCTTTCCGTTGCGGAGTGCGGCGGTCACGAGTGGGTAGCCGGGTTGCCAGATCCACGAGTCCATGAGAGCGCGCACCGGTTCGCCGCCGTCGGCCGACACTGCTGCTTCGATCGAATCCCACAGGTCGGACGTTTCGGTGTTCTTGTAGGCGTGAGCGTTGAGGTAGTGGCGGACACCGGCTCGGAAGCGCGGTGTGGTGAGGTACTGCTCGAGCATGCGAAGCAGCGATCCGCCCTTTTGGTACGTGAGAACGTCGAACATGCCCTCGCAGTCCTGTGGTGAGCGCACCTCGTACTCGACTGAACGCGTGGCTGCGAGCGAGTCGGTTTCGAACGCCACCGAGCGCTCGAGGGAGAAGCTCGTCCAACGATCCCAGTCGGGTCGGTAGGCGTCGACCGCGGCGATCTCCATGAACGTGGCGAATGCTTCGTTGAGCCAGATGCCGTTCCACCACTTCATGGTCACGAGGTCGCCGAACCACATGTGGGCCAGTTCGTGGCTCACCACGTCGGCCACGAGTTCCTTCTCGATCTGCGTGCTGGTTTCGGGGTCGACGAGAAGAAGGTTCTCGCGATACGTGATGCAGCCCACATTCTCCATGGCACCGGCCGCGAAGTCGGGTAGCGCGATCATGTCGATCTTGGCGTCGGCGTACGGGATGCCGTAGTAATCGGTGAACCAGGCCAGGCTCTTGGCGCCCACATCGAGTCCGAAGTCGGTGAGGTGCCCCTTGCCGGGAACGTGGACGATGCGCAGCGGCACGCCGCGAACGTCGACGGGTACGGTGGCCTCGAGACGACCCACCACGAACGCCACGAGATAGGTGCTCATGACCATGGTGTCGGCGAATCGCACCGCGTCCTTATTCGCTGCTTCGTCCCGGGTGCGCGAGATCTCGGGTCCGTTGCTCACGGCCATGATTCCGTCGTCGACCATGAGGGTCACGCCGAACACCGCCTTGAAGTCGGGTTCGTCGAAGCAGGGGAACGCGCGACGGCAGTCAGTGGACTGCATTTGCGAGCACGCGATCACGTGCTCGACGCCGTTCTCGTCGCGATAGGTGCTGCGGTAGAAGCCACGCAATTTGTCGTTCAGAGTGCCGCGGAAGGTGATGTCGATGGTGGTGGGGCCCGGACCCACATCGGCGAGTGCACCGATCAGCAGTCGTTCGCGGTCGTCGTCGAGCGAGAACGGTGCGGGCAGTCCGTCGATGAACACGGTCTCGATGTCGAGCTCGGCGGCGTTGAGGGCGATGAGGCGTGTGGTGGCAACGACATCAGCCGTGATGACGACATTGCCGGTGAACGATGCGCCGGCCAGATCGGGTGTGAGCACGAGGTCGTAGCGCCGGGGCAGAACGTGCCGGGGCAGGCGGTGCGGATCGAGTTCGGATGCGTCACGAGGGGCGAGAACGGTCACGGGCCGAGCGTACTTGCGAACTAGCGTGGGAGGCCGTGCCCACCAACGCGCCCTCGCGAGCGATTCGTTCGGACGGAACCCGTTACGACGTGGTCGGTATCGGTAACTCGCTCGTCGACGTGATCGCTCAGGCCGACGACTCGTTCATCCATCGCGAGGCTCTCACCAAGGGCTCGATGACCCTCATCGACACCGACCGTGCGCTGCACCTGTACAAGGCGCTCGGTTCGGCTGTCGAAATGAGCGGTGGTTCGGCCGCCAACACGGTGTGCGGTGTCTCGAGTTTTGGTGGCCGTGCTGCCTACATCGGAAAGGTGAGTGCCGACGACCTCGGTGAGGTGTTCGGTCACGACCTGCGCGCGGTCGGTGTGCACTTCGCACCAGGCGAGCACATGGACGGCATGCCGACTGGTCGCTGCATCATCGTCGTCACGCCCGACGCGCAGCGCACGATGAACACGTACCTCGGCGTGTCGTCGTACTTGTGCCCGACTGATGTCGACGAGCGCGTGGTGGCGGTGGGTCGTGTGCTGTACATGGAGGGCTACCTCTTCGATCGCGACGACGCGAAGCAGGCGTTCCGACACGCGGCGCAGGTTGCTCACCGAGCCGGCCGTCAGGTGTCGCTCACGTTGTCCGACAGTTTCTGCGTCGATCGCCATCGCGACGACTTCCGTGCGTTGGTCGAGGACGAAGTCGACATCTTGTTCGGCAACGAACACGAACTCATGTCGTTGTACGAGCTCGACAGTTTCGAGGCGGCGGTGGCGGCGGTGCGGCGCGACAGTGCGTTGGCCGTGATCACCCGCGGTCCGCAAGGCGCTGCCATCATCACCGCCGACGAGATCGTCGACGTGGCGGCCGAAGAGGTGGGGCACGTTCTCGACACCACCGGTGCCGGCGACTTGTTCGCGGCTGGATTCCTGTTCGGTCTCACCAACGGATACTCGTTGGCCGAGTGTGGACGACTCGGCTCGATCGCCGCGGCCGAAGTGATCTCCCACGTGGGGCCGCGGCCGTTGGTCGAATTGCGCACGCTCATCCCGTGGGGCTGAGCATGTCGGGCGATGTGCGCGCGGTGGCCCGGGCCTGGCTCGCGGCCGAACCCGACGCCGATCTGCGTGACGAACTTGGTTCGCTCATCGACGGCGACGATGCGTCCTTGACCGAACGATTCGCCGGTCGTCTCGCGTTCGGTACGGCCGGACTGCGCGCGGCGGTGGGCGCCGGGCCGCTACGGATGAATCGACTGGTGGTTCGGCAAGCGGCGGCCGGGCTGATCGATCACCTGTTGGCATCGGTGCCGAATGCGGCGGAGTGCGGAGTGGTGATCGGATGGGATGCGCGACGCAAGAGCGATGCGTTCGCGCTCGACACCGCTCGGGTAGCGGCGGCCCGTGGCGTGAAGGCGTACCTGATGCCACGGGTGGTGCCCACACCCGTGTTGGCCTGGAACATCACGCGACTCGGTTGTGCGGCGGGTGTGATGGTGACGGCGAGCCACAATCCTCCGGCCGACAACGGTTACAAGGTGTACCTGGGTTCGGGTGCGCAGATCGTGCCACCGCACGACACGCTCATCGCCGAGGCGATCGGCCGTCTCGATCCGACGACGGTGCCGTTGAGCGACGTCGACCATCCCCTGATCGTGCGACTGGGCGACGACGTGATCGATGCGTACGTCGATTGGGCGCCGTCGGTGCGCCTCGTGCGCGATGCGACGCCGGTTCGCTTCGCCTACACGGCGCTGCACGGTGTGGGTGGAGCGGTGGCTGACCGCGTGTTCGAACGTGCTGGATTGGGGGAGCCGATCGTGGTGGCCGCTCAGCACGAACCAGACGGTTCGTTCCCGACCGTGTCGTTTCCGAATCCGGAAGAGCCCGGGGCGATGGACCTGGTGGTGGAGGCTGCCCGCGCGGCTGGTGCATCGATCGCGATCGCCAACGATCCCGATGCCGATCGACTCGGGGTGGCGATTCCGGGTCGCGACGGCAGCTGGCGGTTGTTGCGTGGCGACGAAATCGGCTGGCTGCTCGCCGACCACGTGTTGCGCGTCACGTCGGGGACTGATCGTTTGATGGTGAGCACTCTGGTGTCGTCGTCGCTGGTGGGCAAGATGGCGGCCGCGAGTGGTGTGGCGTACGCCGAGACGTTCACCGGCTTCAAGTGGATCGCCGACGCGGCATCGAAGAATCCCGACAAGCGTCTGGTGTTCGCGTACGAACAGGCACTCGGTTATCTGGTGACCGATCGTCCGCTCGACAAGGACGGCATCACCGCGGCCGTGCTCATGCTCGAGGTCGCGAGTGTGGCGGCGCGCGTCGGCAAGACGATCGACGATCTCCTGGACGACATCGCGGCTCGCTTCGGACGGCACGTGACAGCCGAGACGAGTGTGCGGCTCGATCCGGCGGCGGGGATCGCCGCGGTCGAGCGGTTGCGCGCGAATCCGCCGAACGAAATTGCGGGACGGCCCGTCGTGGAAGTGGTGGATTTTCCGGAGGCGACCTTGTTGCGATTGTGGCTGGAGGGCGTGGCCGGGGAGCGCGTGAGGTTGCAGGTGCGGCCGAGCGGGACCGAGCCGAAGGTGAAGTTGTACGGCGAGGCGGTGGGCGAGGACCCGAGCCCCTTCCTTGCCGCCCTCTCCGAACTCCTCTGACCTTGTTCTACCTAGCCCTCATGGGTGCGAAACCCCGGCAAAAATGCCGGGGTTTCGCACCCAATCATTCGGCGGTGCCGACGGGTTGGCCGTCGATGATCTGGTCGAGGTACTCGCTCAATCCGTACCCGACCTTGCCCTTGTGTTCGTCCGACTGCATCTCCCAGCGCGTCATGCCCTCGCTGATGCGCGTCGTCAACCACTCGCCATCAGGCGACTGACGCCGATTGCGCAGCGGAATGAGGCTCATCACGTCCCCGGTGAACTTCCACTCGCGACCACTGCGCGACGACTTCAGCACCGCCTCGATCTTCTGGTGGTACGTGTCCTCGCCGCGGAACTCGGTGGAGATCTCGGCCTGATCGCACAGGTGGATCTGACCGTTCTCCCACACGAATCCGCCTCGCGTTCCGGGGCCATCCTTCTTCGCCACGCGCGACAGCATGAATCCGAGATCGCGGTCGAAGTTGGCCGTGAGCCAGCGGTAGTACCACGGCGCTTGCCAGTAGCGCGGGCCCCACGAATGGTCGCGCAAGCCGAAGCCGTTGATCTCCCACTCGCGATCACCCACGCGAATCGAACCGCGTGCCTCGACCAGTTGCTCGTAGTGGCCCTTGGCGAACTCCTCACCCGGCGCCTCGTGCGGGGTGTCGGGCTCGCCGCCGAACATGCTCGGCCGACCCTGCCCCGAGAACGTGATGTGCACTTCGCACTCGCTGTACGGATTGTCGGTGAACGCCTTCTTCGGATCGACCATCTGCTCGGGTTCGGCCAACACCACGACCTTGCCGACGTAATCGATACGCAGTTCTTCGAACGGCTTCACCATCGTCCAGGTGAGGCCGGCCGCATCGAGTTTGTCGTTGTTCTCGATCGTCGGTCGCTTGAACATGAAACCCACCGAACCATCGGGCAGATACAGGCAGACCGTCATCTCGGCGTAGCCCTCGTTCGCACGGTTGCCCATGCGGAACCAGCCACCCACTTTGTGCTGCGGGTCGAAGCAATTGATGTACATGCTCTCGTTGAAATTCGACTCAGGGCCGAGTTCGTGCATGTATTCGTCGGACGGTTCGAGGCGTACTCCCATGCGCGCGACCGTAGCCGCTCAGAAGAGCGTGAGTTGCTCCCAGGTGACCGCGACCTCGGTGACCGGCTGCCACACGAGGCGACCGCGCCGTCCGGGCCGTTTCACTTCGAGCCGTTCGGGCCGCAACGAGCGGGCCGCGCCGTGCGAGTCGTGCACGGTGATGCTGCCGTCGCGCTCGACCCACGAGATGCGCCCTTCCTGCCACCGACCGCGGTCGGCCCGCCGGAAACGCACCTCTTCACCGGCGCGCAAACCGATCTGGCGCAACACCTCGATCTGTTCGGCGGATGGTTTGGGGGCCACGGCGAGTCAGGTCACAGGTCGCCGAAGACGCGACGCTGCAACTTGCGCATACCGGCCAACCAGCGGTCGCGATCGGCGGTCTTCTTGGTCTCGAAGTCGTGAACCTCGGGATGGGGGAGGATCAAGAACCGCTCGGCAACGATGGCCTCGGCCACGATGTGCGCGACTTGTTCGGGTTCGAGCACCACACCGGCCGAACGGACCACATCACCGGCGCGTGAATCACCGAGGTCACCACCACTCAACATGCGTGTGTTCACACCTTGCGGACACAGACAACTCACACGCACACCGCGATCGCCGTACGTGAGCGACATCCACTCGGCGAAGGCCACCGCTGCGTGCTTGGTGACCGAGTACGGAGCCGATCCGATCTGCGCAAGCAAACCGGCCGCCGACGCGGTGGAGCAGAAGTAACCGCTGCCACGCTCGAGCCAGCGTGGCAACAAGTACTTGGCGGCCCAGCGATGCGCGTGAATGTTCACGTCGAACGCGAGATCCCAGTCGTCTTCGGATGTGCTCTCCACGAAGTTGCCGGTGCCCACACCCGCATTGGCGAAGAAGAGATCGATTCCCGAATTCGCACTGTCGTCACGACCGTGCTGAGACAGATAGCGGTGAGCCGTCTCAACCAGTTGGCGATTTCCTTCTTCGGAACGCAGATCGGCCACGACCGCGAGCGCGGAATCGGGACGAATGGCGTTCAACGACTCGGCCACGCTGCGCACACCTTTTTCCAGCACATCGGCCACAACGACGGTGGATCCGAGCGCGTGAAAACGTCGGGCCAACGCTTCGCCGATCCCGCCGGCGGCTCCTGTGACCACGACTCCGGCACCAGTGAATTCCACGGGCGAATCGTACTTCGGGTGTGGCGCACGGCTCTCTTCCCGCCTGAGAATCCGCGACCGGTGGGCCTACCATGCACACCACGAACGACACCGTGCGTTACGGTCGGAGAAACGACCGGGGGTCAGGTCCGCAGGGGCCGGGTCGCCGGGAGAACCAACAGGAGAAGCGAATGCCCACCACGCAGATTGCCGAGCCGATGACCACCAATGTTGTCGATGCAACCGTGGTCGCCGAGGCAATCGAGGTCATCGATCGCGCGCTGTCGCAGATGATCAAGCGTGAGTTGGTGTCGGCCGGCGAAGTCAGCGATCTGCTACTCGACGTCCGGAACCTTTTGACTTCGGCGCGCCAGTAACTTTCACGAACTCGTCGAACGACTCGCGCAGACATTCGCGCAAGAGTTCGGTTTCGGCGATCGCCCCGGCGTCCATGTGCAATCCCATGTCGAGACTGCCGACGTGCGACAGCAAGGTGAGGTTGAACGCCACGCCACCCAACGGTCCGAGGGGATAGTTGGCCACGATCTCCGAACCGGCCACGTACACCGGAATCGGCGTGCCCTTCACGTTCGAGGTGGCGAAGTCGACCGTCTGCGACTGAAGTCGTGCGATCCGAGTGACGACCGCCGTGGGCAGTGAGGCAGCCAGGCTGGCCGTGGCCCCCACCAACGCGGCCGCACCCGAGTCGGCGGCCTCGCGCGTGATGCGCAGAACCTGGGCGAACCGCTCGGCTGGCTTCATCTCGCCCGTGGGAACGAGCATGCGCGCCAACGAGAAGGCGTTGGCCTGAGAGCCATCGGCGGGATTGACCTTGCGCGTGCTGATGGCCATCGACGCGCGCAGTTCGTCGATGGGCGCGCCCAGTCGGCGGTGATAACGGCCGGCGGCATCGCTCGCGACGGTGAGCAACGCGGTGTTGAGAGTTCCGTCGAGTCGACGAGCCGCGTCGCGCACTTCGAAGAACGGCGCCTGTAGAACCTCCACCCGGCGACGCAACGATCGTGACGTCCACAACGGCGACTTGGCCGGATCGACATCGGACAACTGGCCCACCACGTTGCGCACCATGTCGACGGTGCTCGCGCCATGGGCCGGAATCGACGCCGGATCGGCAATGAGTTCGCGCACCTGCTTCACGAGCGATAGCGGAATCTTCAACGACCCGGCGAGAAGATCGCGAAGCAGGTCGCCGTTGAGCAAGGCCGAAGCGGCGGCCTCGTCGGCGTCGTACACGAGCGGTTCGGGTTCGGGGGCGTCGCGCTCGAAGTCGAAGAACTGCAACGACAGCTGAACACTGCCCTCACCGTCGGCAACGGTGTGATGCAGTTTCTCGAGCATGACGGCGCGACCGTCCTCGAGACCTTCGATCACCACGAACTGCCACAGCGGCCGCGTGCGATCGAACGGGTCGACCAGAATCAATGTGGCCAGGTCGAGCATCTGTCGCATGGTGCCCGGGGCCGGTAGCGCGATGCGACGAACGTGGTAGTCGATGTCGAAATCGGGATCGTCGACCCACATCGGGGGCGTGATGTTGGCCGGTGACGACTGCACGCGTTGACGCAGACGTGGGATGGCCACGGTGGCTCGCTCCATGCGACGGCGCAAGCGATCGAAGTCGGGCGCGCGATCGAGGATCGACAAGTTGGCGAAGGTGGACGAGAGGTACGGATCCTTCTCGAGCCGCCACATCATTCCCTCGGCATCCGACATTCTGCGGTCGAATCGGATCTCCTGGGTCACGGGGTAAGGCTACGGTCTCGTTCGTATGCGGCGGAAGTTCGTGGTCGTGTCGGTTCTCCTCGTCGGTTGTGCACCGTCGTCGGGTGGTGAGGTGTCCACCGACGACTTCGATGCGCTGCTGCGTCTGCGGACCCCACCGGCGACTGACATCTGGGAGGTCGCACTGTGTCGGGTGCCAGCTGATGTGGAAGCGGGCCTCTTCGCCCCGTTCGAGGAGAGGCTCGAGATCGACGCGGCCGAGATCGTCGACCGACTCGGGCCGGTGTCCGACTACTTCGCTCGCTGGTCGCAAGGTGAGTACACGATCGAGTGGCGAGTAGCGGCACCAGTCGACCTCGATTCGTCGGGCGACCCGATGTCGTGTGTCGATCGGGCTCTCGATTCGAGCGCGGACGACGCCCATGGGGTGCTGGTGGTGGCCGATGCACAGCACGACACCGATCAGATCGGTGGGTGGGGTCGGCCCGGCTCCGGATGCGAACAGCCCTGCGCGGCCAAGACGTCACGTCGCGCGATGTACGTCGGGGCATCCGACTTCATGCCGCAGTGGGGAGACGCTTCGCCGCTCGACCTCGTGCAGCACGAACTCGGCCATGCTCTCGACTGGCCGCACAGTGCCACGGCCGATGGTTTCGCCGACGGCTCGGCCAACGACCACCAGGTGTACGACAGCCCGTTCGATGTGATGAGCGACTCGGCGGCACCGCGCAACAGCGACACTCGCCGGCGCGGAGCACCCGGCGTGCTCGCAGTGAATCTGCACTCGGTGGGTTGGCTCGGTCGGAGCGAGATCGAATTCGTCGACCCGAATCGTCATCCGATCGACGAGTGGCACGATGCCACTCGGCTCGTGTCCACCGATTCTGGTGGTGGCGTTGGTTCGCGACTGATGGTGATTCCGGTCGGCGATCGCCGATTCGTCACCGTCGAGTTGGTGGCGGCACGCGACGACAACGATCACCTGAGTTCTTCGGGAGTCTTGATCCACCTGGTGGAGCCGGCCGACAACAACGAAGGTCGTCGCAACGTTGTGCTCACCGAGACACTCGTGGGTCAAGAGCGCTCGTGGATCTGGAACGACGGCCGACTCGAGTTCGACGTGGGCGCCCTCGTGGAAGACGGCAACGTCGTGGCAACCGATGTTCGGTTCCGCCGCTTGGGCTCCGATCGCGTCGCGCGCGACGACGGCTGAATCCGCGTCAGCGTGGAACCGACGTGTGCTTGAACTCGTTGAGGATCGGCCAGTCGATGTTGTCGAGAATCCGCTCGATGGTGTTGATGGCCAACGCCTCGTCGCCTTCGGCGCGATCGAGCAACCTCACGAACACCGCCTTGTCGTGGACCACGAACACCGGCACACCCCACACCTGATGCGAATCGGCGTACTGAGTGTGCTCGCGGGCGATGGTGGCGAGCGGACGACCCGAATCGACCTCGGCGAACACGGAGTCGGGGTCGAGGCCGCACCCCTTGATCACGTTGGACAGTGCTTCGCGGCTACGGATGTTGCCCCCGAGTGCGTGTTTGAACTCGTAGAGCGCGTGGTGCAGATCGACGAACGCGTGCGGCTGGTTGTCGCGCACGGCGATGCCCACCTGCAGGGCCAGGATTCCGGAGTCGGTCTCGGGAGCGTCCCACACATTGGGCATGCCCGGTTCGACGTGCGACTGACCGAGTGAGAACGGAAGGAACGTGACGTCCCAGTCGGCGCCACCGCGCAAACCGGTGACCACATGATCGTGGGCGATGCGGCCGTAGGGGCAGCGGTAGTCCCACGTGAGGGCGAAACGGCGAGTCATCGTGATCCTTTCAGTTCTCAGCGCAAGCGCTTCACGAGTGGGCGGACGAGGAGTCCGAGTCCGATACCGACCACGGCGCCACCGATCACGTCGGACGCGTGATGAATGCGAACGAAAGCGCGACTGGTGCCGACCACGCCGGCCAGACCGAACCACAACGGAGCCGACTTCTTGCCGTCGAGCGTGGTGAGGACGGTGGCGGCGAATGCGGCTGCACTGGCGTGCCCGCTCGGAAAACTGCTCGTGGACGGAGTGCGTACCTCGAAGCGGTCGTCACCGGAGTCGGTGGGGCGCTCTCGCTTGAAGAGTCGCTTGACACCTTGATTGACAATGAGTGACTCGGCGCCGAGTAACGCCGACAAGACGACGGCCTGATCGGCTCGCTTCGAACTCGTGAGTCCTCGGGCCACGCCCACCAGATGCCAGATCATGCTCCAGTCGCCGAGATGACTGGCCGCAGTGAAAACGCGTGCGGCGCGTGGATCGTGGCGAAGTGGTTCGAGTCGCTCGTCGACGACCGTGTCGAACGCGGCCACGCGGGGTCCGAAGTCGGCGGCTCCGCGGGCGTTCATCGATCAGGGCTCGAGAGTGTCGGCGAAGGTGTCGATGATGCGCGCGATACGCGCCGGATCGACGAACGGACCGAAGTGATCGAGGTCGCTGTACTCGATGTGATTGCCCTTGGGCAGACGGTCAGCCACGGCTTCGGCCCAACCCGAGGGCTGGAACGGTTCGGGATGGCCGCTCAACACCCACACCGGAATGGTGATGTCGGTCAACTTCTTCCAGAGATTGGGGATGTGCGGGTTGCGGAAGTTCTCGGCCTCGAGTGCGGGTGAGCACTTGAGATGAACCTGGCCGTCATCACCCTTGCGGAAGCCGCCGTGCACGTACGCCTCGAGGGCTTCGGGTGCGAACGACGACATCGGCATTTTCGAGCCGAAATTCTTGATCGCGTCGTCGAAACTCTTGAACGAAGCTCGGCGCCGTGCCGCACCATCGGCCAGATTGTTGGGTCGATTGGCGGGCATCTTCATGTCGGCTGGCGGAACGATCGGTTCGTACAACAACAGACCGCGGAAGAGCGACGGATCCTTGAGCGCGGCCAGGAGGAGCGTGGCGCCGCCCATCGAGTGGCCGACACCGATGATGCCGCCCTTCTCGTGCACCGCCTTGGCGGCGGCCTGCGCGTCGGCGCCGTAACCGGCCCAAGCGACCTTCCAGTCCTTGGGCAATGCCGTGTCGCCGTGGCCGCGATGATCGAACGAATAGCAGTGGAATCGCCGGGTGAGATGTGACGCAACCGGGGTCCAGCACAGACCATGAAAGCCGTTGGCATGCGACAAGAGCATGTTGGGCCCGATGCCGCCCAGATCGTGCAGTTCGACCTTGACGCCGTTGGTGGATGCGACTTTCACGGTTGGTGTCTCACTCGGAAGATTGCGAAGGCGACAGTGTACGGCCGACTTCGACGAGTTCTGCGGGGAACGCGCGATGGCGACCCTTACCAGGTGTGACGTCAGCCCTTGGGTTCGCGCGGCAAGCCCAGCAAACGCTCACCGATGATGTTGCGCTGAACCTGACTGGTTCCACCAGCGATACGACCGCCGGGTGCGGCCAAGAGTCCGAATGCATCAGGACCTTCGAGTGTGGCGGACGCACCGGAGAAGTCGGCACGCAACATCGCCACGTCGAACATCATCTCGGTGATACCGAGTTTCATGAGCGAGGCCGCGGTGGACGCCACCGGACCCTGGCGCTGCGCCATCGCCTTGTAGGCCATGCCCTTCGAAAGCAAGCCAGCCAGTTCTTGACGCTCGAGCGGCGACAAGTCGCGTCCCTCGGCGAGTCGGGCGATCGAGTCGAGTCGGCGCTCGAGCGAGATGATGCTCGTGCCGATGTGGCCACGCTCGGACGTGAGCACCGCCATGCCGACTCCCCAGCCGCCGTGCAAGGGGCCGATGAGGGCATCGGCTGGCACCTGAACGTCGGTGAAGAACACTTCGTCGAATTCGGCTTCGCCGGTCATCTGCTTGAGCGGACGAATGTCGATGCCGGGAAGGCTCATGTCGAGGAGGAAGAACGAGATGCCGTCGTGCTTGGGTGCCTCGGGATTGGTGCGCGCCATGAGGATGCCCCAATTGCTGTAGCGGCCACCCGAGCACCACACCTTCTGTCCGTTCACGATGAAGCGGTCACCGTCACGTTCGGCCTTGGTGCTGAGTGAACCGAGATCGCTGCCGGCTCCCGGTTCACTGAACAGCTGGCACCACACGTGCTCACCGCGCAAGGTCGCGTTCAGGTGATGTGTTTTTTGTTCGTCGGAGCCGAACTTCTGGATGGCCCCACCGGCCAGGACCAAACCGACCATGTTGAACACTCCGGGCACACCCGCGAGCGCGCATTCGAGAAGCCACTGCGCCTGGTGCGCCGGAGTGAGACCTTGTCCACCAACTTCGACCGGCCAGTGAACGCCGGCCTTGCCCGAGGCGTAGAGGTGCTTCTGCCAGGCCAATCCTTGTTCGACGAGATCGGGCGGACAGATCGCGCCGTAGTCACGGGGCGCCAGGTGTTTGTTGGCGGCGAGCCATTCGGCCGCCTGCTGCCCGAACTCTTCGACGCTGATCATGGAGCGTTGTCTACTTGAAGAAGGGGAGGAACATGGCCGTTTCCTCGCCGAGATTGTTGGGAACCGCGTAGCCCTTCTGCTCGGTGATGGTTCCCCAGTTGGCCTGTACGTCCTCGAGAGTGAGGTTCGAGTTGAAGTAACCCTGGGTCTCGCCGATGAACACGTGGGCCACACGACCGCCACCCACCGAGAACGTCTGGCCCGACACCGGGCAGTCCTCGTGGGCGAGGAACGCCACCAGCGGCGACACCAGACCCGGATCGAGTTTGTCGGCCAACCCGCCCATGATGTTCTCGGTCATGCGCGTGAGAGCGAGCGGTGCGATGGCGTTGGCCTTGATGTTGTTGCGTGCACCTTCGACGGCGAGCACGCGGGTGAAGCCCACCAAGCCCATCTTGGCCGCGCCGTAGTTGGTCTGGCCGAAGTTTCCGAACACACCGGCGGCGGACGAGGTGGAGATGATGCGGCCGTAGCCCTGCTCGCGCATCTTCACGAACGCCGGCTTGGTCACGTAGAACGCGCCCTTCAAGTGCACGTCGAGAACCGGGTTGAGCAGATCGGGCTCCATGTTGTGGAACGCCTTGTCGCGCAGGATGCCGGCGTTGTTCACCACGATGTCGACGCGACCGAACGTGTCGATGGCGGTTCGAACGATGGCCTCGCCACCTTCGGGAGTGGCCACCGAATTGGTGTCCGCTACGGCCTCGCCACCGAGGGCCTTGATCTCGTCGACCACCTTCTGCGCAGCCGTTGTGCTCGCACCGGTGCCATCGACCGAACCACCGAGGTCGTTGACGACGATCAACGCACCGCGGCTGGCCATGAGAAGAGCGTGCTGACGACCGAGTCCGCCGCCGGCTCCGGTGATGATCGCTACTTTGCCGTCGTAACCGAGCTGAGACATGTGAGTACTTCCTGACTGATGTGCCTGGCTGCTATGCCTGGATTCGTTGATAGGGGGATCGAGAACGAGCGCTGAAACTAGCCCAGCACCTGGCGGGCATGAGCAGTCAGCGACTTGTAATCGAGTTTGCCGTTACCGGCGCGGCCCACCGACTGGATGGGCAGAACGCGCTTGGGGGCCTTGTAACTGGCCAGGTGCGACTTCACGTGGGCGATCAACTCGGCTTCGTCGACCGTTCGCCCCGGGAGTCCTTCGACGAGTGCCGTGATGGCCTGGCCGAATCGCTCGTCGGGAACACCGACCACGGCGGCGTCGGCGACGGACGGATGCAACTTGAGAACTTCTTCGACTTCTTCGGGGTACACCTTCTCGCCGCCGGTGTTGATGCACTGGCTGCCGCGTCCGAGCAGACGCACCGTGCCATCGGCTTCGACCGATGCCCAGTCGCCCGGAATCGACCAACGAATTCCGCCGATCACCTGGAACGTGGCGGCCGACTTCGCTTCGTCCTTGTAGTAACCGATGGGTGTGTGGCCGCGGAGCGCGACACGTCCGAGTTCGCCCGATCCGGGTACGACTTCACGACCGTCTTCGGTGAGCACTTTGGTGTTGGGTCCGAGCGCGAACTTGGCCGTGTCGGCCGCTCCGTCGGCGGTGGTGGTGCTGGTGGCCATGCCGATGGCCTCGGAGGAACCGAGTGAATCGACCATGATGAGTCGCGAGTTGTAGCGGAGAAGACCGGCTTTGGTTTCGGCCGAGAACATCACACCGCTCGAGATGATCACGCGCAGACTCGAGATGTCCCACTTGCCGATGTCGGCCTCGAGGGTGCGCAGGATGGGCTTGGCGAAGGCGTCGCCGACGATCGACATCGAATTGATGCGCTTCTCTTCGATCGTGTCGAGAAGAAGCTCGGCTTCGAAGCGTCGCGACGGCATGGTGATCACGCTGCCGCCGATCATCAAGTTGCTCATCGCGTTGAAGAGACCGGTGCCGTGCATGAGCGGTGCGGCCGGCAGATTGCGCGGACCAGGTTTGACCAAGCGTTGGGCCAGGGCCTCCCAGTCGGGCCGCTCGGGCAGACGGTTCTTGTTCGAACTGTCGAGGGCGAGGAACAGGTCCTCCTGACGCCACATCACACCCTTGGGGAATCCGGTCGTGCCACCGGTGTACAGAAGAAGTAGGTCGTCACCCATGCGTGACCATGGTGCAGTCGACGAACGGGTTTCGGCAGCGGCGGTCTCGTAGTCGACCGCCCACGACGGACACGGCGTGGTGCCGTCGTCGACCCACAACCAGGTGGTGACGCGCGGAACTCGCGAACGAACCGAATCCACCAAGTCGCTGAAGCAACCGTGGAACACCACGGCCACGACATCGGCGTTGTCCCAGATGTAAACGAGTTCGTCGGCCGTGTAGCGGTAGTTGGTGTTGACCGGCGCCAAGCCGATCTTGAAGGCGGCGAAGATGCTCTCGAGGTACTGCGGGCAGTTGTAGAGGTACTGCGCGATCTTGTCCTGACGCTTCACACCCGCCGCCAGCAAGGTGGCCGCGACACCAGAAGCGCGCCGGTCGAAATCACTCCAGGTATGGATCGTGTCCTCGAACTCCTGCGCCGGCGCGTCGGGCAGTTTCTGGGCCACGAATTCCCAGATGTCGGCGAAGTTCCACTCGGCGCTCGTCATTCGAACGAGCGTACGCCTAGCGTGTTCTTTCGATGGAATTCGAAGTTCCCGGCGCCGACGATCCACGACGACAAGCGGTACGCGACTGGCTCGCGGCTCACCCGCAACCCACGGGTCGCCAGCTCGCTGAGGCTGGCTACGTCGCACCGCACTGGCCGGCTCCGTACGGACTCGGCGCTGATCCGATTCACCAGATCGTGATCGACGACGAGTTGTCGAAGGCGGGTGTCCGCCGACCGGCCAATCCCATCGGTATCGGCTGGGCCGGGCCCACGATCGTGTACGCCGGAACCGACGAACAGAAGAAGCGCTACCTGTTGCCGCTGTTGTCGGGTGAAGAATTCTGGTGCCAGTTGTTCAGCGAGCCGGGCAGTGGCAGTGATCTCGCCAATCTCGGCACGCGCGCGGTACGCGATGGCGACGAGTACGTGGTGAACGGTCAGAAGATCTGGACGAGCGGAGCCCAGCACGCGAAGTACGGAATTCTCATCGCGCGCACCGCTCCCGAGTCGCCCAAACACAAGGGCGTCTCGTACTTCATCTGCCCGATGGACACGCCCGGTATCGAGATTCGTCCCATTCGCGAGATGACGGGTGCGCAGACCTTCAACGAGGTGTTCTTCACCGACGTTCGTCTGCCCGCCGCCAACTTGGTGGGTGCCGAGGGAGACGGCTGGCGGCTGGCCAAGGTCACGCTCGGCAACGAGCGCGTGTCGCTGCCCACCGGCGGTGTGCTGTGGGGAAGCGGTCCCACGGCACTCGAGATGCTCGACGCAGTGCGCGAACGCGGCCCGGTGTCCGACCCGAACATGCGTCAGCGCCTCGCGGAGATCTACATCGAACACACCGTGCTCGATCTCATCCGCCTGCGTACTCTCTCGGCTCGGTTACGCGGCGAACAACCCGGACCCGAAGCGAGCATTCGCAAGGTTCTCGCCGACGAGCACGGTCAACACGTGATGGAAGTGGCACGCGACATCCTGGGCGCGCACGGCATGTTGCAGCAGACCCTCGATGGTTCTCAGCGCGGTCAGCACAACGGTTTGGGTGGTGGCGGCGGCGTGGGCTTGCGGTCGCTCGATCACCCTGGTTGGTTCGACGGTTACATGTTCGCCCGTGCGCTCACGATCGGTGGTGGCACCGGCGAGGTGCAGCGCAACATCGTGGCTGAGCGTGTTCTCGGTTTGCCGCACGACGTCGACGTGTTGCAGGGAATGTCGTGGGCCGAGACGCAACGCGTCCGCGGCTGAGCGTCACGTCAACGCGTTCACTCCGAGCACCTCGGGCAATTCGTCGAACGAGGTGATGCGGCGCACGTGAGTCGGCCGATCGGGCCACGGATCGTTCCAGCGATCGATCCAGATCGGGGTGAGGCCGGCCGCGTCCGCACCGAGCACATCGGCCCGGACCGAATCACCGACGTAGGCGACGCGTGACGGCTCGAGTCCGAGGCGTTCGCAGCCGGCCAGAAAGGCGGCCGGGTCGGGCTTGAGGGGTGCCCCCGGAAACAGTGCGAACTCGAACCAGTCGTGCAGGCGCAGTCGCTTGATCTCGCGCTCGACGTACTCGTTGTTGGTGAGTACGGCGAGGCGAATCTCGTGCACGAGGTGATCGAGCATCGGCACGACGTCGGGGAAGAAGCCGACCCACAGGTTCTCTTCGAAGCGGTCGAGCATGATGCGTCGGTCGTCCTCGTGCCGATGGGCGAATACGTCGTGCCACAACCGCTGTCGGGCTTCCCAGAGTTTCCATGTGTTGCGGTGCCACACGAAGTCGTGATCGGGATGCGACTCCCAGAAGTTCTGGCGGATGTAGGCGTGGGCGGCTGCGACGTCATCGTCGTCGGCGAACGACTCGAGGCAGCGGGTGAGCGATCCCCACCAGTCGATGAGCGTGTCGTCGAGGTCGAACATCACCGCATCGAATGCTCGTCCCGCCATGACGATGAGCCTAGGTGACCCCTACGATTCGGCCATGACTGCGATCATGACCACCGCCGGAATCGTTCGTGTCCACGGCACCGAACGCGCCGAACGCGTTTCTCTCATCGAAGGCGAGCGCACACTCACTTGGGGCCAGTTGTACGAGCGCGCTCAGCGCGTGGCCAACGGATTCGCCGCGCTCGGAGTGGGCGCACAGGATCGTGTGGCGTTCCTCGACAAGAACGGCATCGCTCACTTCGACGTGTTCTTCGGGGCCGCTCTTCTCAACGCCGTGAGCGTCGACGTCAACTGGCGTCTGGCCGCCCCGGAAGTCGAATACATCGTCAACGATGCGCAGGCGAAGGTGCTCGTGGTCGGCCCCGACTTCGTGCCGATCCTCGACACCATTGCGTCGTCGTTGCGAACCGTCACCAAGATCTTCGTGATCGGTGGACACGCAAAGTACGACGACTTCGAGACCTGGTTGTCGAAACAGCCCGCGGGTGACCCGGGCGTCGAGGCAAGGGCCGAGGACGTCGCGTTCCAGCTCTATTCGAGCGGAACCACCGGACGTCCGAAGGGCGTCATGCTGTCAAACAACAACTTCTTCGCCTTGTTGCCCGTGGCCAAGGACATCTGGGAACTCTCCGAGAACTCGGTGAACATGGTGGCGATGCCGCTCTTCCACGTGGGTGGCGGGGGGTGGGCCACCGCCGGAATGTACGAAGGCTGCGCGAGTGTGATCGTGCGCGAACTCGATCCGGCCGCGGTGGTGCGCCTCATCGGAGAGA
>VERK01000155.1 GCA_018882725.1 Actinomycetota bacterium
AAGTTCCTCATTCTCGGTCCGGTGATCCTGGCGATCACGGTTCTTGGATCGGTGCTCTTGCTCGATGTTGAACCCGAGCCGTGGATTCCGTTCACGCCGCTCATGTTCATCCTCGGTCTCGGCATCGGCTGCACGTTCCCACCGCTGTCGGGCTATTCGGTGTTGCGATTGCCGCCGCATCAACTCGCACTCGGCGGTGCGATCAACAGCACCTTTCGCCAGGTGGGCGCCGCCATTGGGGTGGCGTTGTTGGTGACTGTCCAGTCGCGCGGGAGTGGCATCGACGGGTTCCGCTACGGCTGGCTACTGGTGGCGGCGTGCGCGCTCACGTCGATCTGTGTGTCGCTGTTTCAGCCGAGTCGGCTAGGGCGTACGAGCGACTGACTCGCTGAGGGACCTCATCGCCACTCGCATGGGGAACCAGACCGGCAAAAATGCCGGGGTTTCGCGCCCAATGGGATGAATGAGTTAGCGGGAGCCGGCGCGTTGGTAGAGACGGGTGGCAATCGGGGCGAACACCGCGATCAGCACCACTGCCCAGATCAGTGAGTACACCATCGCGTTCTGGAGCGGCCACGCCGTGGGGTTGGGAGTCTCGGCCGGAAGATTTCCGAACCGCACGCGCACTGCATGCGTGAGTGTCGACACCGGATTCCATTCGGCAATCGTCTTCAACACACCGGGCAGGCTGTCGGACGGCACGAACGTGTTGGCGATGAATGTGAGCGGGAACAAGATGATGAACGTCGCGTTGTTCACCACTTCGGGTGTGGGCACCAGCAGGCCCACGCACGCCATTACCCACGAGAACGCGTACGAGAAGAACAGCAGCAACGCGTAGGCGACGATCGCGTCGAGGATCGAGCCGCGAATGCGCCAGCCCACCGCGAGTCCGGCCAACGACATCACCACGATCGACAACGCGTTGTAGACCACGTCGCTCACGGTGCGACCGGTCACCACAGCCGAACGGCTCATCGGCAGCGAGCGGAAGCGATTGATGAGACCTTTCTGCATGTCTTCGGCCAGGCCCGATCCGGTGAACGTGGCGCCGAACACCACGGTTTGGGCGAAGATTCCGGCGATGAGGAACTCGCGGTAGCTGCCGCCGGGGATGTCGATCGATCCGCCGAACACGTAGGCGAACAAGAGAACGAACATGAGCGGCTGCACGACCACGAACACCATCACGTCGGGCACGCGGCGGATACGGATCATGTTGCGTCGGGCGATCGTGGTGGCGTCGCGGAGCATGCTCATGACACGGCCTCCTCGGTTGCCTCGTGTCCGGTGAGTTCCATGAACACGTCGTCGAGCGTGGGGCGGCGCAACCCGATGTCGACGATCGCGATCTGCTGCGCCTCGAGTTCGCGCAACACGATGCTGAGTGCCTCCACGCCGTTGGCGACCGGAGCCGACACCTCGCCCTCGTCGTGATGAACGCGCATCGGACCCGTGGCCACCTTCACCATGATCTGCTCGGCACGGCGAGCGTTCTCGGCGCCACCCACGTGCACGTCGAGGTGCTCGCCACCAACGCGGCGCTTCAGTTCTTCCGACGTGCCCTTGGCGATGGCGTGTCCGTGATCGATCACCACGATCTCGTCGGCCAACTGATCGGCCTCTTCGAGATACTGCGTGGTGAGGAGCACCGTGGTGCCGCGCTGCACGCGGTCGCGAATGGTGTCCCACAACTCGCCGCGGCTACGCGGGTCGAGACCAGTGGTGGGTTCGTCGAGGAACAGCACCGGGGGATCGGCCACCAGCGCGCCGGCCAGGTCGATACGGCGACGCATGCCTCCGGAGAAAGTCTTCAGCGGACGATCGGCTGCCTCCATCAAGCGGAACTGCTCCAGCAGTTCGAGTCCGCGGCGTCGTGCATCACGGCGTGACATGCCGTACAGACAGCCGATCATCTCGAGGTTTTCGGTGGCGGTGAGGTGCTCGTCGACCGCGGCGTACTGGCCGGACAGACCGATGCGCGCGCGAACTCCGCGCGGGTCGGCCAGGACGTCGACACCAGCCACGGTGGCGGTGCCCGCATCGGGTTTGGAGAGGGTGGTGAGGATCGAGACCGCGGTGGTCTTGCCGGCGCCGTTGGGGCCGAGCAAACCGAGGACCGTGCCACCCGGAACGTGAAGATCGAGACCGTCGAGCGCGGTGACATCGCCGTAGCGCTTGACGAGTCCGTGAGCCACAACCGATGTATCGACGCGGTGTTCGGACATGACGGAAAACGCTACAAAGCATCGTGTGGATCACCGATGTGACGCTCGTAGATTCTGGCCATGGAGCGCTCGCGACTCGCCACCCGCTTCTCACTGATCGTGCCCTTCGTAGGCCTTCTGCTCGTGGTGCTCACGTGGGGGAGCGACCCGAGTCCTCTTGCCGCCATCGCACTCGCCGTCGTGCACGTCACGCTGGTGATGGTCGCGGTCGTACACGCCGAAGCCATCGCGCACCGCGTCGGTGAACCGTTCGGAACGCTGGTTCTCGCCGTGGCTGTCACGGTGATCGAAGTGTCGCTCATCGTCACGCTCATGTCGATCGACGGGCCGAAGTCCGAAACGCTCGCTCGCGACTCGGTTTTCGCTGCGATCATGATCGTGTGCAACGGCGTAGTGGGCGCATCGATTCTCGTCGACGCCCGCCACGATCACATCGTTCGCTTCAATGAGCAAGGGGCCAATGCGTTGATGGGAACCGTGATGACCATCGCGACGTTGTCGCTCGTGATGCCGTCGTTCACGTCGAGTAGCGAAGGTGGAACGTACACGGGCTCGCAGTTGGCTTTTGCTGCGATCGCCGCCGCCGCCGTGTATCTGGTGTTCGTCTTCGTGCAGACCGTCCGTCACCGGTGGATGTTCCTGTCGCCCGAAGCACTCGAGGTCGAGTCGCACGAGTCATTCGCGCACGTCGAGCCGCACGCCCCGCGATCGGGTCGGGCCGAGGGCCTCGGCGCGCGCGTCGCCTTGTTGCTCGTGAGTTTGGCGGGAGTGGTCGGGCTCGCGAAGACGCTCGCCCCGAGCATCGAAGACGTGGTCACCGAGATTGGAGCACCCCAGTCGTTCGTCGGCGTGATCATCGCGCTCATGGTGTTGCTGCCCGAATCCGTCTCGGCTCTACGTGCGGCGTCACGGGGTGAGATGCAGACGAGTCTCAACTTGTCGCTCGGGTCGGCGCTCGCGAGCATCGGACTCACCATCCCCGCCATTGCCATCGCATCCATTTGGCTCGACGGCCCCATCACGTTCGGACTCGGCGGCAAGGAGATCGTGTTCCTCGCGCTCACTGCGGTGATCAGCATGCTCACGTTCGGGTCGGGTCGGGCGACGATCCTGCAGGGCACCCAGCACCTGGCGGTGTTCGCGGCGTTCCTGTTCCTCGCGATCGTGCCCTGATCGACGCGGTCTGACACCACCGACGCCCGCATGGGGAACCAGACCGGCAAAAATGCCGGGGTTTCGCGCCCAAGGGGGTAGGGGTTGAGTGGTTCGGGCCTGATCTGGGAGAGTGTCCTCCGGGGAAAACCGATCTGACCGGGGGGTTCAGGGTGTCGAAATCCGATGTCGATGTCGTCGTCGTAGGAGCCGGATTCGCCGGCATGTACCTGCTCCACGAACTGCGAGCCAACGGCTTCTCGTCGCGGGTCCTCGAGGCCGGTGACGACGTGGGCGGCACCTGGTACTGGAACCGCTACCCGGGCGCGCGCTGCGACATCTCCACCACCGACTACTCGTACACCTGGGATCCCGAACTCCACGATCAGTGGACGTGGTCGGAGAAGCACGCCGCCCAGCCCGAGATTCTGAAGTACGCGCAGTTCGTGGCCAAGAAGCACGACCTCTACTCGGGCATCGACTTCAACACGAAGGTCACAAGTGCGGCCTGGAACGACTCCACCAAGCGCTGGACCATCAACGCCTCCACCGGTGAAACCATCACCGCACGTCACTACGTGATGGCCACCGGCTGCTTGTCGGTTCCGAAGGATCCCGACATTCCCGGCACCGATCGCTATCGAGGTCCGGTCTACGTGACGGGCCGTTGGCCGCACGAGGGTGTCGACTTCACGGGCAAGCGCGTGGCCGTGATCGGCACCGGCTCGTCGTCCATTCAGTCGATTCCGCACATCGCGGCGCAGGCATCCGAGTTGGTGGTGTTCCAGCGCACACCCAACTACTCGATGCCGGCCTTCAACGGACCGCAGCCCGCCGATCGCGTGGCGCGCCTGAAGGCCGACCGCAAGGCGTACGAAGCCGAAGCCCGTCTGTCGGCGGCCGGTGTGCCGATGGAGATGCCCACCGTGTCGGCGCTCGGTGTCTCGCGCGACGAAGCGTTCGCGATGCTCGAGAAGTCGTGGCAGAAGGGCGAGTTGCTCGCCATCGGCGGCACGTTCATGGACGTAGGCACTAACCGCGATGCCAACGAAGTGATCTGCGACTTCATGCGTTCGAAGATCAAGGAAGTGGTGAAGGATCCCGAGACGGCCGAACTGCTCAGCCCGCGCGGCCACGCGTACGGCACCAAGCGGCCGTGCATGGACACCAACTACTTCCAGACGTTCAACCTGCCGCACGTTCGTTTGGTCGACCTGCGCAAGAAGCCCATCACTTCCATCACCGAAACTGGCATCGAGTTCGGCGACGAGAGCAAGGACTTCGACGCGATCGTCTACGCCACCGGCTTCGACGCCATGACGGGTGCCATCGTCAACGTCGACATCACTGGCAAGAACGGCCTCACGCTCAAGAAGAAGTGGGAGCACGGTCCGCTCACGTACCTGGGTCTCACCTCGGTGGGTTTCCCGAACTTCTACATGATCACCGGCCCGGGAAGTCCGTCGGTGCTCTCCAACATGATGGTGTCGATCGAGCAGCACGTGGAGTGGATCCGCGACACGCTCGTCGACTTGCGTTCGGCCGGATTCGACACGATCGAACCCACGCCGGTGGCCGAAGAAGGTTGGCGTGTGCACTGCACCGACTGCGCCGACATCACACTGTTCCAAGACACCAACTCGTGGTACATGGGTGCGAACGTGCCGGGCAAGCCGCGCGTGCTGTTCCCGTACATCGGCGGCGTGGGTCGTTATCGCCAGACGTGCGACGAAGTGCGCGCCCGCGGCTACCTCGGTTTCGAACTGAGTGGTTCGGGCAAGGCACAGCGCAACGACGGCATCGTGCGTCAGGTGCAGCCCGACGTCGACATGGTGCTCGAGATGATGGCGCAGATGGGTTTGCCGTCGATGGATTCGATGTCGCCTGCTGAAGCTCGCGCGTTCTCGGAAGCGTCGTCGGCCATGCGTCCGCCCGGACCGGAAG
>VERK01000012.1 GCA_018882725.1 Actinomycetota bacterium
GTCCACGACTGCACACGTGTGACCTGACCACCTTGCACGTAGAACGTCTCACCGTTGAACTCGCAGGCGGCCGACGAGAGATAGGCGACGAGGGGGCTCACGTTGGCCGGATCCCACATGTCGAACGCGCCTTCCTTGGGCGCCATCACGTCTTCGAGACCCGGCGTGGCGAGGGTGAGACGCGTGCGGGCGGCCGGCGCGATCGAGTTGCTCTTCACGTTGTAGCGGGCCAACTCCTTGGCACAGATCTGGCTGAAGGTGGCGATCCCCGACTTGGCCGCGCCGTAGTTGGTCTGACCGGGATTGGAGAACAGACCCGACGTGCTCGAGGTGTGCACGACGTTGCGCGGCTTGGTGACACCGTTCTTCGCCTGCTCGCGCCAATAAGCAGCGGCGTGGCGTGTGGGTGCGAAGTGTCCCTTGAGGTGCACGGCGATCACGGCGTCCCACTCGGCTTCGGTCATGTTCACGAGAACACGGTCGCGAAGGATGCCGGCATTGTTCACGAGGATGTCGAGGTCGCCGAACGTCTCGATGGCCTGATCGATCATGCGCTTGGCGCCGTCCCAATCGGCAACGTTGTCGGTGTTGACGATGGCGTCTCCACCCATCGCCTTGATGTCGGCCACGGTCTGCTGGGCCGGCGTCATGTCGGAACCGGTGCCGTCGTTGGCGCCACCCAAGTCGTTCACCACGACCTTGGCTCCTTCGGCGGCGAACAACAACGCGTGCTCTCGTCCGAGGCCGCGGCCGGCTCCGGTGATGATCGCTACTCGTCCGTCCAGTGCACCCATGACCTACTCCTCGTCGAACTGTCGCGGCGTCACGCCTGCGAACGACCGCGCGTCACGCTCGGCCGCTTTTCACCTTAGGCAGAGTGGCCCGACGACGCGAAGCCGCGCCGGTCAGCGACCGAAGTAGGCCAGGTCGACCGCGGCACCACGGGGCAACAACTGGCCCGGTGTCACGATCTGACCGTTGTACGCGAGGGCCACGAGGACACCATTGGTGTTGCCGGTCACATTGCCCACCACGAGACCGGCATCGGTGATGGCCTGCTTCACCTGTTCGAAGTTGAGACGACGCAGCACCGGGACGGCCACGACATCGGGACCCTTCGACACGACCACGGAGATCTCGGTGTCGCGCACGACTTGTTCGCCCGCGGCCGGAACCTGCGAGCCGATGGCACCGGCCGGCACGTCGATGAAGAACTGATCGTCGAGACGCTTGATGGTGAGGCGCAACTCGGCCAACTTCGCCGTCGCCGCTTCGAGAGTCTGACCCTTCAGATCGGGAACGTCGCGCGGGGCCGGTCCCTGCGACACGTACACGTCGATGGTGGTTCCCTTGATCACGTCGTCACCCACAGCGAGATTCGGCTGCTCGGGAACCACCCAACGCACGACCACACCGACCGGAACGTCTTCACTCGGTTCTTCCAGAACGTTGGCCTGCAAACCAGCGTTGCCCAGTGCGGTCACGGCGGAAACAGAATCGAGAGTCGCCAGATCGGGCAGCGGAACCGGCGGCGGGCCGCTCGACACCACGAGGGTGAGGACTCCACTCGACTTCAACGAATCACCGGCCGGAGGTTCGGTGCGGATGACACGTCCCGCTTCGAAGTCTTCGCTGAACTCTTCGATTCGCTCGATGTCCCAGCCGTACTCGGTGATGGAGTTGGCGGCTTGACCCTCGGTCAGATTGGCAAGGATCGGAATCTCGCGACCGTTGTCGGTGATCCAGCGATAGGCGAAGAAGCCGCCGACGACCAACACCAATGCCGCAGTCGCCGCGATGATCCATCGCGCGACCAACGGCTTGTCGTCATCGTCATCGTCGTCGACGTCGACAGCGGGAATCGGGGCCAACATTTCGGTGTCGGCCCTGATGACCAGATCACCGACAGCCGTGGGGATGTCGCGGGAAATCGTCGACGACGCAGCACTCGCCGGCACCGCCGTCGACTCGGACGTCGGCATCGATGCGAACTCGCTCGGACGCGCGACATCGATCGTCGGATCGACATCCAACGAGGGAACGAGGATCTCTCCGGTCGCATCGGACACCACAAGAGGAAGTGATTCGGGGCGCGGCATGGTGGAGGCCGACTGCACGAGAGCGCGTCCCATCTCGGCGGCGCTCGAGCGCTCCTCGGGCTGCGCGCGACCGGCCTTTTCGAGCACCGAAGCCAATGCACCGAGATCGGCGGACACTGGGAACAAACGGTCGATGCGCGACGAGAGCGTGGCCACCACCGAGTCGGTCACGAATGGAACTGAGCCGGTGACGGCTTCCACCAACACGAGCGCCAGCGCGTAGACATCGGTCTTCTCGTCGAACGGCTGCGCTTCGGCTTGTTCGGGCGACGCATAACGCGCACGCTCGGGTGACACCGCCGACGGGACCGACCACGCCACCTCGGCCGAGGGCGCGGCAATACCCAGGTCGGCGACCACGACTCGTTGATTTTCCGAGAACATGATCGCGGAGGGGCGCAGATCGAGATGCACGATGCCGCGACGATGCGCGCGGTCGAGAGCGCGACACACGTCGACACCCACCACCACCGCCTGGGACGGCGTGAGCAAGCGACCGCGATCGAGCATGTCTTGGAGCGTTCCGCCGAGTGGTCGTTCACTCGCCACGTACACCATGCGGTGACCGGCCACGTCGGCTCGACCGGCTGACAACACAGCGGCCACGGTCGGGTGATTGATGGAAGCCACCATTCGCGCCTGCTCGAGCACCGCGTCGCCGATGGACGCCGACGTCTCGGGGGTGAACAGTCGCACGTGAACCGAGCGCCTTTCACGGGTGTCGACCGCGACGAACGTGCTCGACTGCGTGGACGGCGAGACCAGACGCTCGAGCCGGAAACGGCTGTCGATGGTGGTGCCGACGAGTTCGAGCGGATCGACGACCCCAGACATGGGGTGAAAAACTAGCCGTCGCGACAACGTGTGTGACCAGCGGCGACCGAGTTCACGCTGGTGCGTTGTGGAAAACCTGGTCAACACGGCGAAACTGATCACGTGGCGAGTGATGAATCCACTGAAGTGAGCACGACACGTCGGCGTCGTCGTCCCAATCGAGAGTTGCTCCTCATCAGCCTCGCGGCTGGCGCCGGGCTCTTCTTGGTGATCGCCGGATTCCTGTCGGCCACCACCGGTCGTGATCTCCTCGATTATCCCGAAGCCATCGTCGACATCTCTCCTGCCCCGAACGATCGGCAGGTGCTCTCGCAAACCGAGATCTCGGTCGATCTGCAAGACGGTTACGAGGCGGTGATCGTGCTCGACGGCATCGAGATTCCGACGTCACGTCTCGAAGACATCGCCGGCGGGCTCCCCGAACCGGGCCAGCAAATCGACTTGCCACCCACCGCGATCTACGACCAGGGCAACTCGCTCATTCGGTTCGAGCCGCGAGACGGAGCAGTGATCGAGTCCTACTCGGTGGGTCGCCACCAGGTGACGGTGATCTTCTGGAAGATCGAGGACGGCCGCAACACCGCGCGCTCGTACTCG
Organism: Actinomycetota bacterium; assembly: GCA_018882725.1. Lineage (GTDB taxonomy): Bacteria > Actinomycetota > Acidimicrobiia > Acidimicrobiales > Ilumatobacteraceae > Casp-actino8. Next base: position 3,531 of record VERK01000012.1, read on the forward strand.
TGGTCGTTCGAAGTTCTCTGACCGATCGTTACGCCGGGAGCTCGCCCGTCTCGAGCAACTGAACGAAACCTGCTTCGTCGAGCATCGGCACACCCAGTTCCTCGGCCTTGGTCACCTTGCTCGCACCGGGTTCACGACCAACCACCACCGCGAAGGTCTTGGCCGACACCGAGCCCGGACTCTTGCCACCACGATCCTTGATGGCTCGTTCGGCGCCATCGCGATCGAAACCGTCGAGAGTGCCGGTGACGACCACTGCTTTGCCCGCGAGAACCTGCGGAGCGCGCGACACTTCCACGTTGCCGAAGTCGACACCGGCTCGACGCAACTTCTCGATGAACTCCTTGCTGTCGGGCCGCTCGAACCACGACGTGATGGACGCGGCGATCACGTCGCCCACACCGTCGACGGTCGCCAGGTCGTCCTGCGACGCGTTCATCACACCATCGAGTGAGCCGAAGGCTCGGGCCAGCGCTTCGGATGCCGACGGACCGAGATGTTTCACACCCAGTGCGGTGAGCAGTTTGGGCAGTGGTCGCGTCTTCGAACCATCGATGGCCGCCAGCAGTTTCTCGGCGCTCAGCCGACCGAAGCCTTCGAGCGTGAGCAGTTGCTCGACATCGAGGAAGTAGATGTCGCCCGGGTCGGACACCAAACCGGCATCGGACAACTGGAAGACCGTGCGTTCACCCAGACCTTCGATGTCCATCGCCCCACGCGACGCGAAGTAAATGATGCGCTGGTCGCGTTGATTCGGACAACCCGGTTCGACGCACCGCGTGTCGGACTCACCCTCGGTGCGGCTGAGTGTGCTCTGAAGCGGGCACGGGCACTTGGTGGGGAACTTCCACGGTTTGGATGCTTTGGGGCGTAACGACAGGACCGGTCCGACCACTTCGGGAATCACGTCGCCGGCTTTGCGAACGATCACGGTGTCACCGGGACGGACGTCTTTCAATCGCACTTGGTCTTCGTTGTGCAAGGTAGCCATGCCCACGGTGGAGCCGCCCACGAACACCGGTTGCAGAACCGCGAAGGGTGTGGCCCGACCGGTGCGACCGATCGATACCTGGATGTCGTCGAGGATCGTGGTGCGTTCTTCGGGTGGGAACTTAAACGCGATGGCCCACCGCGGAGCACGAGCTGTGAATCCGAGAGCCTCACGCTGCGCGAGATCGTCGAGTTTGACCACCGCTCCGTCGATTTCGTATCCGAGTTGATGGCGGTTCTCCTGCCAGTCACGGCAATAGGCCTCGACCTCGGCGAGTGAATCGACCACACGAATGTTCGGATTGACGGGGAATCCGAGCGCCGACAGGAAGTCGAGGGTGTCGTGGTGACTCGCGAACTCGGGACCACCCACCACCTCGCCGACCTGGTACGCCCAGAACGCGAGCCCGCGTGACGCCGTGACCGCGGAGTCCTTCTGTCGCAGACTGCCGGCTCCGGCGTTACGAGGATTCACCGGCACCGGCTCGGGCTTCTTGCCCGCGCTCACTCGCTCGGCGTTCTCGAGTTCTTTGGCGGCGCGCAACCTTTCGAACGCGTCGATGGGTAGGTACACCTCACCGCGCACTTCGAGAACGTCGGGAAGATCGAGCCGCGAAGGCAGCGACTTCGGAACGTTCGCGATGGTGGCGACGTTCGCCGTGACGTCCTCGCCCACCCGACCGTCGCCGCGGGTGGCCGCCTGTACGAGTCGACCTTGTTCGTACCGCAGACTCACGGCCAAGCCGTCGATCTTGAGTTCGACGCAATAACGAACGTCGGCGTCGTCGCCCAGGCCCTTGAGCACTCGCTCGCCCCAGGCCCGCAGTTCGTCGACGTCCATGGCGTTGTCGAGGCTCGTCATGGGAATGCGATGCTCGACCGGCGCGAACGCTTCGCTGATGTCGCCCCCCACGAGCAGAGTGGGTGAATCGGCCGTCACCAACTCGGGATGCAAAGCCTCGAGCTCTTCGAGTTCACGCACCATTTGGTCGTACTCGGCATCGGCGATCTCGGGTTGCGCCAGGGTGTGATACAGCCGGCGATGGCGATTGATGGTGTCGCGCAGAGCGATCATGCGATCGCGGACCGACGAGTCGGCGCTGCGCTTCTTCGCGGCCATACCCGGATTGTACGACCGGGCTGTGGTGCGACCTAGGCGCCGACCGAGAACTGAGCGCTCAGCGCTTGAGTGCGCACCCGCTCGCCCACTTCGGCCACGTGGCGCATGATGATCGCCGCGCTGTCGTGGCTGTGCAGCGCGAGACCGCACACCGGCGTCACGAGCGCCTGGCGGCGCAGCTTGAGCGGATCGCAGCCGGCCTCGGTGAGCGAACACCACACCGACGCCAACTTCTTCCACCAACGCTCCGATGTGGTGCCGATCGGACCGTCGGTGGGAACCACGCCCCATGCGACCCAGCCGCCACCGTTGACGAAACGCGTGAGTTCGATGGCCGACTCGGTGATGCGTTCGGAAACCGGGACACTGAGGATTTGTGGTCCGGCGGCCAGGAGCGGTGCCAACGGAACGTCGGCACAACTGTGCAATCCCACCAACGCATCACGCTCGACGACGGCGAGTGCACCCGACATCAAGTCGATCGCGGTGTCGGGTGCGATGGGAAACGACTCGTCGTACAGATCACCGAGATCGGGCTCGTCGAGAACGACCACCTGCGGGCAGTCGGGCAGGGCTGAACCGATCGTGTCGGCTACCACGCGCACGTGATGACGAACCGTTCGCACGGCCACGTCGAAGGCGAGGTGCGCCGGTACGCCAAGGCGCATCAACGCCTGGCCCACCGTCACGGGTCCGGTGAACTGCCACTTGATCGGACCCGAGTGATCGGACATCCGTGCGAGGAACGAACGCAAACCACCGAACGAATCGTTGTTGGTGTCGGTGCGCACGGTCGCCAGCGGATCGACCAGCGACGTGTCGACGAGAAGAGATCCGTATTGGCCCAGGCTGATGCCGCGAATGCCAACCACGGCCTGCGCGATCATTCCTTCGGCCGGCGACCGACGCGGAACGGTGGGGACACAGGGCAGGTCAGGGCAGGTGGCGAGAGAGAACTCCGCCGCTTCCCGGGCGTCACGATGCGGCAGGCTGCCGATCATCGTGGCCACGCCACCGGTGAGCACGTTCAACGTGCTGGATCCAGACACTTCGTTTTCCCCCTCGGGGTATGTCGTATCAAAGTGGGCGAAGTCGTCACGAATCGGATCACACGGTTTGGTCGTGGCGACGCCGACGGGCCACCCTTATCGACGTGGACGGTCAACGCGACTCGATCACGAGCGAACGATCTCCGATCCTCGTGGCGACCCGGGTCTTCGTGTTGGCCCTCGGCCTGTGCGCGCCACTGGTGTCGAATCGGCTTCAGACTCTCGACGCGGCCGAACGTCTGACCGTGCAGATCACGGTCTGGGCGACGTGGGCGATCATGCTGTTGTGCGTCCTGGTGCCGTCCACCGTGTCGCTCACGGCCCTGCGACTCGCGGGTCCATTTCACCTCACGGTGTTCTTCGTGCTCGCAGTGTCGAACCCCGACACCGGCGCGATGGTGGCCACTGCGCTCAGCGCGATCGTGGTGGTCCTGGCACTCTCGGCCGAACTCGGTCACGTGTTCGTTCAGACATCGGCGTACGGCGACGAGAAGCGAGTTCTGCTGCGATGTCCGCGTGCTCATCTCGCGGTCGTCGTCACGATGTGGGCCCTGTGGGTCGCCAGCGGAATCGTCGGAGTATCGGCACTGGTGAATCGCAGTTGGGTGTTCGGTGGGATCCTCACCGCCCTCTCGGCACTGGGACTGGTGGCCCTACCGCGCCGATTTCACAGGTATTCACGGCGCTGGCTCGTCTCGGTGCCGGCCGGCATCGTCGTACACGATCACGTCGTCCTCGCCGAGACAGCGATGTTCGCCCGGGCCTCGATCAGCGCGACCGCACTCGTGGCCGAAGCCGGTGAGTCAGCCGACCTGTCGGGTGGCACGGGCCGACCTTGGCTCGAAATCACCTTGAGTGACTTCGACACCGTGGTGCGCGCGGCCACCCCGTCGACACCAGGTGGATCGGCGATTCACGTGAAGTCGTTTCGCATCAGGCCGTCACGCCTGACGTCGGCTACCGACTTGATGACACGGTGATCGAGGCGGTGGTGGCTCCACCCACGACCCAACCGCCATCGCGGTCGTAGAACACGAGCGATTGACCCGGCGACACACGGCGTTGTGGTTCGTCCCACACGACGTCGACTGCGTCGGTCCGCTCGCTGCTCGTTCTGATCGACCCGGCGCGCGGCTCGCCATGAGCACTGCACTGGACCCACACGCGACCTTCGATCGGACCGTCGGTCCAGGTGGGTGACGATCCGAGTTCCTGATCGACGAGAAGAAGCGACTCGGGGCCCACGACCACCCGTCGCTGCGACACGTCGACGTCGACCACGAATCGCTTGGCGCCACCACCACCAGCGACTCCGCGTCGCTGACCGAGAGTCACGAGTTCGACCGCGTCGACGCGGCCGATCCGTTCGCCGGTGTCGTCGACCACGTCGGCCGGATGAAGTTCGATTCGGCGGCGCAAGAACGACGAGCGACCGGTCGCACCATCGGGAGACTTGGTCGACGTGATGAAGCACACGTCCTGGCTGTCGGGCTTGGTCGCGGTCCGCAAGCCGAGGCGAGTTGCGTGGGCACGCACCTCGGCCTTGGTGAGAGTGCCGACCGGCAACAGCGTGCGCGACAGCGCGTCCTGATCGAGCATGTGGATCACGTAGCTCTGATCCTTGGCGGCATCGGCCCCGCGCAGGAGACGCCACGCACCGTCGATCTTCTCGATGCGGGCGTGGTGTCCGGTGGCCACGGCGTCGAAGCCGAGAACATCGGCGCGCTCGAGGAGTCGATCGAACTTGAGATGACGGTTGCACTCGATGCACGGGTTGGGGGTGACCCCGCGGGCGTGATCGGCGACATACGGGTCGACGACGTGACGATGGAAATCGTCGGTGAAGTTGAAGACCAGATGATCGATGCCGAGTTGCTGGGCCACGCGTCGCGCGTCGTCGACATCGCTCACGCTGCAACATCCGGTGTCGCTCTCACCACCCCACAGGCGCATGGTGACGCCCACGACCTGATGCCCCTGCTCGAGCAGAAGGGCAGCGGCGACCGACGAATCGACACCTCCGGACATGGCGACAAGAACTTTCACGGGGTTTCTCCGGGGGTCAGGCTACGGCGGTCGAGTCGACGCGGCGTTCAGCGGCCCTTGGCCGCCGAGCGAATCCGCTCGATCGCGCCGGCGACCACGTTGGCCGCCTCGTCGACGTCCGACTCGGTGGTGGTGTGTCCGAGCGACATGCGCAGGGCCCCCTGGGCCAACTCGCGATCGATGCCCATCGCCGCCAACACGTGCGACGGCTCCATCGCTCCACTCGCACACGCCGAAGCCGCCGACGCGCACACTCCCCCTTCATCGAGGAGATACAACAGGGCTTCGCTCTCCACGTCAGCAATGCACACGTGGGCCACACCGGGTACCGCGCGATCGGCAGGAATCGTCCGGTGAACTCCACCGACCGCCATCACCCGCGCGACGAGTGTTTCGCGCAACGCCTCGACGCGCGCGCACTCGGCTACTCGCTCGCGATCGGTCGACTCGAGCGCACGGGCCAGTGCCACGATGCCCGCCACGTTGTGCGTGCCGCTGCGTCGGTCGCGCTCCTGGCCACCGCCAAGGATCAGCGGTGCAACATCGGAACCCGCCCGTACCGCCAGAACTCCCACACCTTTGGGGCCGCCGAACTTGTGCGCCGACAGCGCCATCGCGTCGACGAGCGGCCAGATCGTTCGCAGGTCGAGCCAACAGGCCGCTTGCACGGCATCGGTGTGCAGCAACGCGCCGGGAGCGAGCGCGCGTACGAGACGCGACACCGCTCGCAGGTCGGTGACGGTCCCGGTCTCGTTGTTGACCGCCATGACCGACACGACCGACACGTTCGACTCGTCACGCAGCACGCGTTCGAGTTCGGTCAGATCGATCGCCCCGGTGGGATCGACCCCGACCACGCGACCCTTCTCGTGTTCGACACAATGCAGAACCGCGTGGTGTTCGGCCGCCGAACACACCACCACGCCGCCTCGTCGTTCGATGGCGCCGCGAATGGCCGTGTTGTCACCTTCGGTTCCGCCACCGTTGAACACCACTTCGCCGGGCAGACACCCGATCACGTCAGCCACCATGTCGCGGGCCTCATCGATTGCGCGTCGGGCCTCGCGGGCGAAGCGATGCGAGCCCGAGGGATTGGCGTAGGTCTGGGTGAGGAACGGCAACATGGCTTCGACCGCATCCGGGCGCATGGGCGTCGTGGCCGCATGGTCGAGGTAGACGAGGCTCTTGCTCACGCCGTCACGGTAGTGGCGAATCACGAAACGCGTGGTGGACTGAAGGTATGCAGGGATACGGCGAATCCTCGTACGGAGACGGGTTCGCCGACGTGTACGACGACTGGTACCACGACGTCAGCGACGTCGACTCCACGATCACGCTCCTCACCTCACTCGTCCCGTCCGACCGACTGCGCGACGGGCGATTCCTCGAACTGGGAATCGGTACCGGTCGTATCGCGCTACCGCTGGCCGAGACCGGAGCCCGCGTGACCGGAATCGACGCCAGTCGGGCGATGATCGAACGGCTTCGCGCCAAGGATCCGAGCGGCAAGGTGTCGGTGATCGTCGGCGACATGTTGCGCGGCCTCCCCGACGCGTCGTTCGACGTGGTGTTCGTGGCCTACAACACTCTCTTCGCGTTGCGTTCGTACGAACGTCAACACGAATTGTTCGCCGAAGTCGCGAAGCGTCTCGTACCGGGTGGCTCGTTCGTCATCGAGGCCTTCGTCCCCGACGTGGGACGACCGGCCGGCGGGAACGTGGGCGTACGCACGATGGCCGCCGATCGCGTGGTTCTCATGGCCGACGTTCACGATCCCGAGTCGCAGACCGTCGACGGACAATTCATCGAATTCACCGACGGAGCGGCGGTCCGGCTGCGACCGTTCAGCATTCGCTATTCCACCACCACCGAACTCGACCGTATGGCGACCGATGCCGGCCTGAGCCTGGCCGATCGCTGGGAAGACACCCGCCGGACACCGTTCCGACACGATTCCGTCACTCATGTGTCGGTGTATCGACGAGCGTCGGTGTCCTGAGCCATCTGATTCCGTATCCTGACGATCACCGTGAGCCAACTTCGACTGAACCCCCTCACCGGCCGCTGGGTCACCATCAACGCCGAGCGGGCCATGCGTCCCACCGATTTCGCCACACGCATCCAGACGGTCGAGTCCGATCCGAGTCGCCCGTGCCCGTTCTGCCCCGGTCACGAAGATCCGTCGGCGCCGGCCATGCTCACCGTCGGCGACGGCGACGACTGGAAGATGCGCGTCATCCCCAACTTGTATCCGGCGTTCGACGGCGAAGACTCGCTGGCCGTACGCAACCTCGGCCCGGTGCACGTGATGGCCGAGGCGAGTGGAACGCACGAAGTCTTCGTGTTCACACGCGACCACCACGGTGGTATCGACACGTTCGGCGACGACTCGTGCGGCCAGATCATGTCGGTGCTCAAGCAGCGTCTGCTCGAACACGCCGCCACTCGAAACATTCGCTACACGCAGGCCATCGTCAACCACGGTCGTGAAGCCGGTGCGTCGTTGTCGCACCCTCACGGACAATTGCTCGGCCTGCCGTTCGTACCGGGCGAAATCCTCGACGAAGAGCGCGCGTTCGTTCGTTTCGAAGGCGGCTGCATCCTCTGCGCCACCGTCGAGAGCGAACTCGTGTCGGGAGAGCGTGTTGTCCTGGCCACCGACGACGCCGTCGTCGTGTGTCCGTTCTGGAGCGGCGGCCCCTACGAGATGCTCGTCATCCCTCGCCACCACGATCAGCACCTGCCCGACGCGTCCGACGAATCGCTGGCCGGTGTCGGTCGCGCCATTCGCGACGCGCTGGCCCACCTCAACGCGGTGTTCCCCGACGTCTCGTTCAACCTGGTGTTCCATACGGCGCCCCATCAGCACGACGGCCCGTTCCACTGGCACGCACATCTGTGGCCCAAGCTCACCACCGTGGCCGGATTCGAACGCGGCACCGGAGTGATGATCAACATCGTTCCGCCCGAGCAGGCCGCCGACGAGTTGCGTCGCGTGGGTGCGAACGCCTGACGTGGCCCGCATCACCGTCTCCATCGACCTGAACGCGTCGCCGACGAGGGTGTGGGAAGTCGTCGAACCGATCGAACGACACATCGACTGGATGGCCGATGCGGTCGCCATTCGTTTCGAAACCGATCAGACGCGCGGTGTGGGCACCAAGTTCTTGTGCGACACCAAGGTGGGCCCCATTCGTCTGACCGATCATATGGAGATCACCGAGTGGGTTCCCGGCGAGGCGATGGGTGTGAAGCACACCGGGTTGGTCACCGGATCGGGCATCTTCACGTTGGCTCCTCTCGATGGCGGCCAACGCACCCGTTTCACCTGGAGCGAAGAACTGCGCTTCCCGTGGTGGCTCGGTGGGCGCGTGGGTGAAGCAATTGGTGGAGGCCTCGTGATGAAGGCCATCTGGAAGCGCAACTTGAAGCGCCTCCAATCACTCGTCGGCTGACGAGTCCGTCAGGAGATCAGACGCACGAGTGCGGTCGCGGCCGCGCCGAGAACGATCACCGCGATGAGTGGGACTCGTCGCCACGCCGCCACCACCGCGACGGCGATTCCGATCGCCCGCGCGTCGAGCACCAGATCGCGTCCGGTCGAGAACGTGTCCTTCATGACGAGTGCGGTGATCACCGCGGCCGGGATGAGTGCAAGACATCGGTCGACAACGGGCGGCAACGTTCGACCACCCAGGATCACGAGACCGGTGACCTTGAACGCGTAGGCACCAGCGGCCAGAACGAGCACCAGCGTCCACGTCACGACGCGACCTCGGCCGGACGTCGCACTCCGACCAACACGGCCAAGGCCGACAGCAGAATCGGCACACCGACTGGTGTGACGGGGATGGTGACGACGCACACCAGACCGCCGAGCAGCGCAGCCAGCCGCGCGCGCGCATCGGTGAGCAAGGGCCACAACATCGCCACGAAACCAGCCGGGAAGGCGACATCGAGGCCGTACGTCGTGGGATCGAGAGCGTTACCGGCCAACGCGCCGATCAACGTGCCCAGATTCCACAGACAGTAGAGAGCGACGCCCGTGAACCAGAACGCGATCCGCTGTGCTCGCGGATCGGGCTGGGCCACCGACATGGCGGTGGTCTCGTCGATGGTCATCTGCGCCGCCAGCATTCGCAACCCGAGCGAACCTTCGATGCGACGCGACATCGCGAGTCCGTACACACCGTTGCGTGCCGCGAGCAAGAGCGCTCCCCCGAGGGCCGAGCCGAATGACCCACCCGAGCCGATCACCGACACCGCCGAGAACTGTGAAGCACCGGTGAAGACGAGCAGTGAGATGGCGCACGTCTGCAACACCGATGATCCGGCCGACACCGAAGCGACTCCGAACGACACGCCGAAGACGCCGACCGCTGCGCTCAGAGTGAGACAGGCCACCATCATCGGGCGAAGCGACTCGTCGCGCCACCACACCGGATGCTCGTCGCGCGACATGCCAGAGACATTACGGGGCGACGCTTGCTACGGTCGGTGTCCGTGCGCGTCCTGATGCTCGCGTGGGACCTCCCGCCCCATCAACTCACCGGTGTGTCGGCTCACGTGGAGGGCTTGTCACGAGCACTCGCCCGCGCTGGTCACGACGTGGTCGTCCTCGGCCGCGCCGATGGCGACGTCGACGCGACTGTCGATCAGAGAGTTCTTCCCGGTGTTCGCGTGTTGCGCGCGTCGATCGATCTCCCGTGGCTTCCCGACGACGACGTCGTACTCAACACGGTCTCGGCCAATCATCATCTCGTGCAGCTGCTCGCGCAACTCGGCGATTGGCGACCCGACGTGGTCCACGCTCACGACTGGAACGTCGCCTGGGCCGCCGATGCCGTGTCGACGCTCACCGGAGCCCCTCTCGTTGCCACCATTCACGCCACCGAACGCGGTCGTCACGGAGGCCACGTTCCACAAGGTGTGCCAGCGGCGATCAACTCCGTCGAATGGTGGCTGGCCTGGCAGGCCCGATCGGTCGTGTGCTGCTCGCGGTTCATGATGCGCGAGGTTCTCGACGGCTTCGATCTCGATGCCGAACGAGTTCACCTCATTCCCCACGGCGTCGACACCAACTCGTGGCGACCGCCCGAGACAGCATCGGTGCGTGAACCACTCGTTTTCGCCTGGGGACGCGTGCAGTACGAAAAGGGATTCCAGGTGCTCGCGCAGGCGATGGCTCGGCTACGCGGACGTGTTCCGGGAATCTCGTGCATCATCGCCGGACGCGGCTCGTACTTGGCCGAGTTGCAGAGCCAACTCGACCTCGAGGGTGTGGGCGACATCGTGCAGATTCCTGGTTTCGTCCCCGACCACGAGTTGCGGACTCTGCTCCATCGCGCCGGCTGTGTGGTGATCCCGTCGCTCTACGAGCCGTTCGGAATCGTGGCTCTCGAGGCCATGGCGGCTGATGCCCCGCTCGTCGCGGCGCGCACGGGCGGATTGGCCGAGATCCTCGAGGGAACCGACGCTGGATTGCTCTTCGAACCGGGCAATGCGGTGCGCTTGGCCGAGACGATCGAGGGACTTCTCACCGATCGTCAACTGGCCGATCAACTTCGCGCGAATGCACAACGGCTCCTGGCCGGGCACTACTCGTGGGACGCGATCGCCGACACCACGTCGGCGCTCTACGAACGCGTGATCAACGGCCGGTGAACTGGGCCTTACCGGGCCCGCTCTCGAGGAAACTCTTCACACCGATCTGGCTGTCGTGCGAGCGGAAGGATTCGACGAACAGATCGCGTTCGAGCAAGAGCCCGTCAGCGAGAGTCGACGACATTCCCTCGTCGACGGCGCGCTTCGCGAGTGACTGCGACACGAGGGCGCCGCGCGCGATCTCGGCGGCCAGAGTCCGAGCGCGCTCGGTCAACGACTCGTGAGCGACGACCTCGTCGGCCAGACCGATACGAAACGCTTCGTCGGCCTTCACCTGACGACCCGTGATCATCATCTCCTTGGCTCGACTCGGACCGACCACACGCGGAAGCCGCTGTGTTCCTCCTCCGCCCGGAATGATGCCGAGCAGAATCTCGGGCTGACCGAACACCGCTTTTTCACTGGCGATGCGGTAATCGCAGGCGAGAGCGAGTTCGCAGCCGCCACCGAGTGCGTATCCGCTCACGGCCGCGATCACGAAGCGCGGGATCGCCGCCACGGCATCGAGTGTGCGATGGAAGGCCGGACCGATCACCTTGGCTTCATCGGGTCCGCCGAACTCGGCGATGTTGGCTCCGGCGGCGAAGATTCGCTCACCCCCGGTGATCACCACGGCACCGGGCGGGTTGGCCGTGAGATCGGCAGCCACCTCGCCGAGTCGTGACAACACGGCCAGGCTCAACGCGTTGACCTTCGGATTGTTGAGCGTCACCACGGCCACGCCGTCGTTTCCTCGCTCGACGAGAACCAAATCGGCATCGCTCATGATGTTCCCTTCGTCAACTGTCGGTCAGGCTCCGACCGACTTCAGCATTTCGTCAGCCGCCGACCACGGATCGACCGTTCGCTCGACCACGCCGTCAGTGAGTTGATCCCAACGATCTCCGGTGCAGATCTCGCGGGCGCGTTGTTCGAGTCGCCGGGCCACGATCTCGCGCAACTCTTCGCGCAGACGAAAACGGCGACGACGTTCGAGTTCGCCGTTGGCGCTGATGAACGCGCGGTGCTCGTGGACTTTCTCCCACAGCGCCGGAACACCCTCACCGGTCGAACCGATCGTGGGCACGATCGGCGGACGCCACGAACCGTCGGGGATGTCCGACAGGTCGAGCATCTGCTCGAGATCGCGGCGAGTCTCGTCGACTCCCTTTCGATCGGCCTTGTTGATGACGAACACATCGGCGATTTCCATGAGTCCGGCCTTGTTGGCCTGAACCGAATCACCCCACCCCGGGTTCACGACGACGACCGTGGTGTCGGCCTTGCCGGCGATCTCGACTTCGACCTGCCCCACACCCACGGTCTCGACCAGAACCCACAAGCGACCCACGGCATCGAGCAGACGAATGGCTTCGGGAGCGGCGAGCGACAGGCCACCGAGGTGGCCGCGTGTCGCCATCGAGCGGATGAACACACCTTGATCGGTCGCGTGATCTTGCATGCGCACGCGGTCGCCCAGGATGGCGCCGCCAGTGAACGGCGAGGACGGGTCGATGGCCAGCACCGCGACCTCGATGTCCTGACGGCGGAGGTGTCCGATGATCGACGACGTGAGCGTGCTCTTGCCGGCACCCGGAGCGCCGGTGAGTCCGACGGTGTACGCGGTGCCGCCCTTCGGGTACGACAAACGACCGATGACACGAGCGGCGTCACCACCCTGTTCGATCAACGACAGCAACCGCGCGAGCGCGCTGCGATCACCTTCCTGCGCGGCTTGGAAGAGGGTCTCGGGATTCCGGTCGCGCCGGTTCACACGTTCACCACTTCGGTGACGCCGTCGACGCGGTCGCGCATGATGCGCTCGATCCCCTGCTTCAGGGTTTGCGTGGACGCCGGGCAGGTGCCGCAGGCGCCCACGAGCGTGACGGTGACGACACCCGTGGTCTCGTCGACTTCCTTCAACTCGATGTCACCACCGTCGGCCTGCAACGCCGGACGGATGACTTCGATGGTTTCTTCGACCTGTGCGCGCATCGTGCTCATGATGAGTCTCCGGACACCGAGGAGGTCTCCAGTGGTCGTAGATCGTAGAGTCAGAAGCCGTGGGAAACTCCGACCCGAGCCACAAGTCATGAGCGGGTTCGGTGCACTCCTCGCCCATCAGGGCGGCTGGGACGAAATCCTGTTGGTGGCCGGCCCGATCGCGGTGATCGTGGGCCTGCTCACGTTGGTGAAGAAGCGACTCGACAAACGCGACTGATCGTCAGGGAGCCGGTTCGATGTGGGCACCGAGCGCACCCAGTCGGCCCAACAAATCGTCGTATCCACGCTCCACGTGCTCGAGACCCGAGATGATCGTGCGCCCGTCGGCCACGAGCCCGGCCACCACGAGGGCAGCACCAGCACGAATGTCGGGGGCCACCACCGCGGCACCGCGCAATTGGTCGACTCCGTGCACGATGGCGTGGTGGCCGTCGGTGCGGATGTCGGCACCGAGTTTCGAGAGCTCTTCCACGTAGCGGAATCGACCCGGGTACAAGTTCTCCGTCATCACACCCACCCCCTCGGCCACCGCCATCATCGTGACCAGCAGAGGTTTGTAATCGGTCGCCACGCCGGGATACGGAAGGGTCTGCACGTCGACATTGCGCAGACGCCCGCTCGCCGTGACGCGAACACCGTCGGAACTGGGAATCACGTCGACTCCCATGTCGGAGATCTTGCGCAAGAACATCTGCATGTGATCGGCCCGTGCTCCGCGCACCATGACGTCACCACCGGTGACCGCGGCGGCGGCCATGTACGTGGCGGCTTGGATGCGGTCGTTCACCACCGCATGCGACACCGGGTGCAACGATCCGCGCGCAACACCTTCGATCACCACCACCGACGAGCCGATGCCGTCGATACGAGCGCCCATCTCCACCAACAGTTCGCACAGGTCAGCCACTTCGGGTTCGCGGGCTGCGTTGCGCAACGTGGTGACACCGTCCGCGTGAACCGCGGCGCACACGATGTTCTCGGTCGCGCCGACCGACGGGAAGTCGAGGGTGATGTCGGCACCACGAAGATGTTCGGCCACCGCCTCGATGTGATCGACCGCGGTGTCGAACTCGGCTCCCATCGCACTCAGACCGGCGATGTGCATGTCGATCGGTCGCGATCCGAAGTCGTCGCCACCGGGCATGTCGAGTCGAACCCGACCGCAGCAGGCCAGCAACGGGCCGAGCACGTTGATGGACGCGCGAATGCTCTCGACTTGTTCGGACGGAGCATTGGAACCGATGCCGCCGGAGTTCACGAGGATCAACTCGTGCGACTCGGGGCGGTACGTGACATCGATACCGAGCGACCCGAGCAGAGAGCCCATGGTGCGCACATCGGAGATGTCGGGAACGTTCGAGAGCCGGTGCTCGCCCGCGGCGAACAGCGAACCGACCATCAACTTGAGAACCGAGTTCTTCGCACCGGGTACCACGACCTCTCCGTGAAGAGGTCCGCTGCGGTGCACCACGATGCGGTCCATAGACCTCCCAGTATGCTCGCCCCGTGGGTGGCGCGAAGAGGCATCTGACGCGCCCGATTCCGAGCGACGACACACTCGCGTTCGAGCCACGGCACGATGTGCTGATCGAAGAAGCGAGGCCGGTGGTCGATTCACGCGATGGCGTGGTGGCCCACTTCGTTCAGTCGACCGGACCGTTCACCGACTACGAGCGCACGATTCGTTCCGCAGATGGTCAACTCGTCGAGACCACGTCGTACCAACTCAGCATTCCGTGGTTCGCGTGGTTGTTCGGACCCTTGCTGCGACGCACCCTTCGTCGCTCGGCCACCCCGGGTTCGGCGCCCTTCTGGGCTCCACCCGATGTGCTCTCGGCGCGCCAGGTGAGCATTCTCGGACTGCTGGCCGCGGCCAGTCTTCTCTCCGCATTCACCAACACGCTCTTCACCCAAACCGTTGCGTTCGCCGGTGATGATCTCGGTGTCGGCGATTGGGGCCGCGGTGTCGGAGGCACCGTGGTGCGCCTCGGCATCATCGTCGGCCTACCGTTCGCACTGGCCGCCGATCGCATCGGTCGGCGACGTGTGATCGTGGGTCTCGCCTGGGCCGCGCCCATCATCGCCTCACTCGGTGCGCTCGCACCCAACTTCCCCGTGCTCGTGGCCACTCAATCGATCAGCCGACCGCTCGGACTGGCTCTCGACTTGCTGGTCGCGGTGGTGGCCGCCGAAGAGATGCCACGAAGTTCACGCGCGTATTCAGTGAGCATTCTCGCCATGGCCAGTGGGCTGGGTGCCGGACTGGCCGTCGTGAGTCTTCCGCTGGCCGATATCGGCGATGGTGGCTGGCGACTCGTGTACGTGTTAGCGCTCGTCTGGCTACTCGTCGCGGTCGATCTCACCCGTCGGCTGCCCGAGACACAACGTTTCGAGCGACACGTGGCCGAGCAGAAACACGTCGATGCACCGATGCAAAGTCGACGACTCGGCATTCAGATGGCGGTTGCATTCTTCGGGAATCTGCTACTCGCACCTTCTTCGTTCTTCCAGAACGGCTATCTCAAGGACGAGCGCGGTTTCTCGGCTGGCATGGTCGCGGTGTTCACGTTGATCACCACGACACCCGGCGTGATCGGACTCGTGCTCGGTGGTCGAGCCGCCGACAAACGCGGGCGACGACGCATCGCCACCATCTGCGTGCCGATCGGCGCCGCGCTGATCGTCGGATCGTTCTGGTTCGGTGGCCCGCTCATGTGGTCGTTCGCCGTGAGTGGTTCGATCGTGGCGGCGATGGCCTACCCGTCACTCGCGGTGTATCGCACCGAACTCTTCCCCACCGGCCGTCGCGGTCGCGCGGCGTATCTCATTCTCGCCAGTGCGCTCGTGGGCGGCAGTCTGTCGCTCCTCGTCACGGGTGCCCTACTCGACAACGATGTGAGTCATGGCGCGATTCTGAGTGCCCTCTGGACGGGTCCGATGATCGTCGCGCTGATCGTGTGGTTCACGTACCCCGAAACGGCTCACCGCGAACTCGAAGAGATCAACCCGGAGGATCTCGATCCGAACTCGCGCTGATCAACCGGTGAGAATGCGACGGGCCTCGCTCAGGTCGCCGATGATGCCACTGGCGGCCGACTCGTCACCACCGTGATCGGGATGCACCTCGCGCAAGCGTGCGCGGAACTGACTCATCACGTCACGCTTCGACGGTTTGGTGGTGCCGGCTGGGAAGCCGAGGACGTCGAGTGCCCACGCACGTGGGTCGGCGAGTGAACGCAACGACGCCGTCTTCGAGCCGGCCAGGTGGGCCACGAACGCCGCGCCGAGCGGACCGCGCCACGACATGGACTTGAGCAGCACCGGCTCGAGCGACAGTCGACTCTCGCGATCGAGGCGTTCGAGGGCGTAGATGGCGCCGAGAACCTGCTGCATCGGGCTGCCGTTGGTGTCGAACTCGAACTCGACCTCGTCGCCCGTACCCACGACGCGATGACGACTGCACGCGAGGCCATGGCGGTCGACTTGGTAGCGATGACGCAGACGTGGTTGCGCGATGCGCTCGCCGCGCTGGATCTGCGAGATGAGGCGGTGAGTGTCGGGAACCAAGTCGTCGTCGATCTCGGGAACGTGACGAGCGATCACGGCACCGAGCAACAGTCCCCCGAAACCGGGAGCCGGATCGACCGGCAGCACCATGTGTCCGAGCGAGATGCGCCGGGTTGGTGTGAGAGGACGCGTGTGCCACACCTCGAGTTCGGCGAGCAGCACGGTCATGACGATGCCGTCAGACCGAGTCGTCGAGTTCGACGTCGTCGTACTCGTCGAGAATGTCTTCGACCATGTCTTCGGCCGCCGTCGGCACCACGAGCGTGTCTTCGACCCAACGGTGCGTGATGCGAGCCGCGACCAGACGTTCGGTGATCTCACGACGCTCGGCCATCGAGTAATCGTCGAGTTCGTACTCGGTGACTTCGTCGCCATCGTCCACTCCGCCGACCACCGCAGTTGATCCGATGCCGAGTTCCTTCTCGAGGCGTTCGAAGATGCGATCGACGACGTCTTCGAACTCTTCGGAGACGACGAGTTCGCTCTCGACCCACGCGTGGGCGATGTCGGCATTGGCGAGCAACGCCGTGAGTTCGGCCTGTTGATCGGACGACCACGACGACAAGTCGTAGAAGACGTTGGCGGCGTCGGGATCGAGCGGGTTCCAATCGGTCACGTCGGCGACGCTATCCGCCCTCAGGAAGAGTGGCGAACCAGGAACTCTTCGGTCCGGCGATACTCGTCACGCCGATGTTCGGGATCACGAAAGCCGTGGCCCTCCCCCGCGTACTCCACGAGTTCGGCATCACCACCCGCCGCGCGCACCGCATTCACCAACCCACGACTCTGATCGATCGGCACGACCGGATCGGAATCACCGTGGAAGACGAGCAGTGGCACACGCGCCAACTCGTCGGCGTGATGAATCGGCGAACGTTCACGGGACAGTCGTTCGGTCGTGGCCCGATCGCCAACGAGCGAACGGTTGTAGTGCGCTTCGAATCGATGAGTCGACTCGTCGAGTCCGGCGATGTCGGTGACTGGATACGCAACGACCGCACCAGCGACCGCGCGGCGTCGCGCGAGACCGAGAGCAGTGAGTCCTCCAGCCGACGATCCGAGAGCGAACACTCGTCGGCCGTCGACGACGTGATCGACGAGCACGGCAACGTCGTCCGCGTCGACCTCACCCCAGCGTCCGCGCAACCCCGTGGTGAATGCGCGACCGTGACCCGTGCTGCCGCGATGATCGGGAACCAGAATCGACCAGCCGCGATCGAGCCAGTAGTTGAAGCGCGGCATGAAGGTGACCTGCCACTGATCGGTCGGTCCGCCGTGCACCCAGCAGATGAGTGAACCGTTGGGCTGCGGGCTCTCGAACAGGCGCGCGAAGAGACGCGTGCCATCGCTCGCCAGTGCTTCAACGAGGCGCGGTTCGACGAGCGATGTTTCGTTCTCCCACGTGTGCGACGGCCCGATGGCGAGCGTGCGACGGGACCAGTCGTCGGACGACGTGTCGTACGCGACGACTTGCGTCGGCGTCTTGCCGCCAGTGCGCAGAGCGACGAGATGACGGCCGTGCCACGACAACTGACCGTGCACCGCTTTGGCCCGCTCGACTACGACACCGGTGGCGAGGTCGTACGTGCACAAGCGGCCGAAGCCGTCTTCGTTACGCACGAACGCAATGGATCCGCCATCGGGGCTCCAGCACCACGAACGTTGACGCTCGCCCCACGACGGACCGCCGTGTTCATGTGATTCGCTCACCCGACGGCCGTCGGCGAGAACCACGTTCAGCCATCCCGACGCGTCGTCGAGCCAGGCCAGCGTCGAACCATCGGCGGCCACACGCGGTTGTTGCATCTGTCGATCGACAGCATCGGCCATCACACCCGTCGGGGTGACGAGCGCGCTGCGATCCCAGGGCATGTGAGGCGCGTTCCAGGCCGTCCAGAGCGGACGATCGCGCCACCACACCGGATCGATCACGAAGTCGTGCTCGCCCCGATCGACTCGTTCGGTTCGTCCGGTTGCGACGTCGAGCACGAGGACTTCGGCCTGATCGACCACGAGGGCGATGTGCGATCCAGCCAACGACCCAGACGACGACACAACCGGTGACGACAACGTTCGTCCATCAGCCGCGAGCAATCGGGTCGTGCGACCATCCAGGAACACGCGCACGAGATCGCCCGCCTTGTCGATCGCCACGAGAGATTGCGAGTCGGGCCACCAGTCGACGACTCCCCCGCCGAGAGCGCGGCCGGCCCGCACCGGGTCAGAGGTGATAATTCGCTCGGGTCCGCCCTCGACCGGCATCACCACCACGTCGGAGCGCGAGCCGTCCGGGCCGGGTGTGGTGGCCACGAACGCGACCGTGCGGCCATCGGGAGACAGACGCGGCTCGGTGAGGTCTCGGCCGGCCAGACAGGCCTCCAAACTCAAAC
>VERK01000344.1 GCA_018882725.1 Actinomycetota bacterium
CTCCATGGGTGGATACATGCCGTCGGCGTAGAAATCGAGATGGCCCGACGTTTGGAACAGAGTCGCATTCGACAAGTGGGGCGTGAACACGAACTGGTAACCACCGGTCTGATGCCGATGGCGGCTGTAGTCCTCCATCAACTTGCGGACGATGGCACCCTTGGGATGCCACACGGCAAGGCCACCGCCCAGTTCGGTCGGGAACGACAGAAGGTCGAGCTCGACGGCCAATCGACGATGATCGCGCTTCTCCGCTTCGGCCAATCGATGCAGGTGTTCGTCGAGAGCGGCCTTCGACTCCCAGGCCGTGCCGTAGATGCGCTGCAGCACCGGGCCCTTCTCGTTGCCACGCCAGTAGGCCGATGAGACCTTCTGCAATTTGAAGTGGCCGAGGCGACTGGTGCTGGGCACGTGTGGTCCGAGGCACAGATCGAGAAACTGATCGGAATTTCGGTACAGGCTGACTTCGTCGGCGGAGCCCACTTCGCCCGCGTCGGAACCGTCCGCACCCCCGGCGCGAACGCGGTTGATGATCTCGCACTTGTACGGTTGATCGGCGAACAGCGTCAGAGCTTCGTCCGCAGTCACGACCGAACGCACGAAGGTTTGGTCGGCCTTGACGATGTCGCGCATCTTGGCTTCTACCGACTCGAGGTCGGCCTCGGTGAACGCTCGGCCCCCGAGATCGAAGTCGTAGTAGAAGCCGTTCTCGATGGCTGGTCCGATGGTGTACTTGGCCCCGGGATAGAGGGCGAGAACCGCTTGGGCCATGACGTGGGCAGTGGAATGGCGAAGGACGTGGCGACCCGCTTCGGAGTCGGAGGTGATGATGGCGACCGAGTCGCCTTCGCGTAGTTGTTCGGAGAGGTCGCCGAGACGTCCGTTGATCTCGGCCGCCACCGCGACTTTGGCCAGGTTGCGTGAGATCGCTTGCGCGAGACCCGCGGCAGTGGTGCCCGGTTCGACTTCACGACGTGCGCCGTCAGGGAGAACCACGGAAATCTGGGCCATGGGTCGGGAAGTCTACGGTCAGGCGTCGGTGGTGACCGGTGAATTGTCCCGGTCGGAGACGTGGCCCACATGGCCGGTCGCAACGGAGTCGACGGTGGTCGACTCGGTCGACTTGCCTGCGTACACGTTCTTGTAGACCTGCCCGGTCATTTCACGGATCTCGAACATCACTTCGTCGATCATCTCGCGCCAGGCACGATGCTGCTCTGCTTCGGGTGTACCGGCTGGTACGTAACGCTCGGGTTTGATC
>VERK01000156.1 GCA_018882725.1 Actinomycetota bacterium
GCTACGGACACGGTGCGGTGCCAGTGGCCGAAACGGCCTTGGCGGCCGGCGCTCACGGTTTGTGCGTGGCCCTCGTTCAAGAAGGCGTCGAGTTGCGGCGGGCCGGGATCGAAGCTCCCGTCCTGGTTCTGTCCGAACAACCGATCGAACAGGTGGGCGATCTGGTGGCGCACGGCCTCATCGCCACCGCTTACTCGACGCGGTACATCGACGCGTTGGCGTCGGAGGCCAAACGTCTCGACGTGGTCGGCCACGAAGTTCATCTGAAGATCGACACCGGGATGAACCGGGTGGGGTCAGCGCCCTCGAACGTGGTCGAACTGGCCGGTCGCATCATCGCACGTTCTCCGCAGTTGTCGCTCGGGGGTGTTTTCACACATTTGGCCACGGCCGACAGCCCCGATCCCACCGAGACACGCGCTCAACTCGCACGGTTCGACACCGCACTCGACGAGTTGCGCCGCGCCGGTGTCGATCCGGGTTGGGTGCACGCCGCCAACTCCGCCGCGACCATCGCACACCCCGACGCACGGCGCGACATGGTGCGCACCGGGATCGCGTTGTACGGCATCGCACCCGACGTGTCGATGACCCCGTTGTGCGAACGACTGCGCCCGGCTCTCACATTGCGCAGTCGCGTGTCATACGTGAAGCGAGTGTCCGCCGGTGAAGGAGTCTCGTACGGACTGCGTCATCGTTTCGTCGTCGCCACCAACGTGGCAACGGTTCCACTCGGCTACGCCGACGGTGTTCCGCGCGGACTCGGCTTGTCGGGTGGACAGGTTCTCATCGGCGGGAAGCGTCGTCCGATCGTGGGTGTGGTGACGATGGACCAACTGATGGTCGATTGCGGTGACGACGACGTTCGGGTCGATGACGAGGTCGTGTTGATCGGAAGTCAGGGGAACGAGTCGATCGACGCCAACGAGTGGGGGAGCCTGCTCGGAACCATCGGATACGAAGTGGTCTGTGCGATCAGTGCGCGCGTACCGCGTGTCGTTCTCTGACTCCAGTCAGTTAACCGTCGGTAGCATCGTCGCGTGATCACGCGCACTCTCCGGTCGCTCGCCGAGACGCATGCTCTGGCCGCGCGCATCGCCGAATTCGCTCGGATCGGCGACGTGATCGTGTTGGCCGGCGAGATGGGTGCCGGCAAGACGGCGTTCGCACAAGGTTTCGGTCGCGCGCTGGGAGTCACCGAACCGGTCACCTCACCCACGTTCAACGTGGTTCATTCGTACGACTCGGGGCGGGTCAGGTTGCACCACGCCGACGTGTACCGCCTCGAGCGCACCGGAGAACTCGACGATCTCTCGTTGGCCGAACTCGAAGACGGGATCCTCCTCGTGGAGTGGGGCGACGTGGTCGCATCGTCGCTGGGCGAGCATCTTGAAATCGTGCTCGCGCGCGTCGATGACGACGATGACGCGCGCATCGTCACCATCAAGCCGATCGGCCCGCGCTGGAACGCTCGTTGGTCGCGTATCGAGGCGGCGTTGGCATGATCGTTCTCGGTATCGAAACCGCAACTCCACGAGTGAGCGTGGCGTTGGCCGATCACGACGGTGTGGTCGCACTCGTCGAGGTCGACGCCGGACGTCGTCACGCCGAAACACTCGTGCCGGCCATCGAGTTCGCCTGCCGGCACGCCGATGTCACGTTGCCCGAGATCGGTGTGGTGGCCGTCGACGTCGGACCCGGACTCTTCACCGGTATGCGGGTGGGTATCGCGACGGCCAAGTCGTTGGCCCAGGCGCTCGAGATTCCGGTCGTGCCGTTGTCGAGCCTCCTCGTACTGGCTCACCCGTTGCGGAACGACGAGCGCACGATCGTCTCGGTGGTCGATGCGCGCAAAGGTGAGATCTTCTACGGGTTCTTCCGTTCGGCGGGCGACCATGTTCACGCTCTCACCGAACCGCGGTGCGGATCGGTCGACGAACTCGTGGCCGATTTGGTGGGCCGCCAGCAGTCCATCATCTGCGTGGGTGATGGTGCACTTCGCTATCGCGAACAGATCGTCGATGGTTATCGCTGCGATTTCGCTGACGCAGCCTTCCCGTCAGCCTCGGCATTGGTCGCGATCGCCGACAAGGAGGCGCGGGTCGAGAAGTGGGTCGCGGCCGACGACGTAGCCGCGTTGTATCTGCGCAAACCCGACGCCGAGATCAATTGGTCGACGAGGGAGTCGGCATGACGGCTCCCGTGATCGAAGTGATGCGCAAACGTCACGTGAAACACGTGATGCCGATCGAGACCGCCGTACATCGCAAGCCCTGGTCGGCATCGGTGTTCAACACCGAGATCGATCTGGCCAAGAAAGGTGAGCGCTATTACATCGTGCTGTCGGTCATGGGTGAGATCGTCGGTTACGCCGGGTTGATGTTCGCTGTCGACGAAGCTCACGTGACCAACATCGTGGTCGATCCGGATCATCGTCGTCACGGTTACGCCCGACTCCTCATGTGCGCCTTGGCGTACGAAGCCATTCGGACCGGCTGCGACGCGCTGACGCTCGAAGTCCGCGTGAGCAACACCGCCGCCCAGAACCTCTATCGCGAGTTCGGATTCGCACCAGCCGGTGTTCGTCAGCGCTACTACGAGAACACCGAAGATGCCATCGTCATGTGGGCGCACGACATTCGTTCACCCGAATACCTCGAGCGACTCGAGCGCATCGTCACTCGTGTCGAGTCGGGAGGTGAGTCGTGCGCGGTCTGAACCCCGACTTCCGTGTGAACGAGTCGACCGTGGTGTTGGCCATCGAGACCAGTTGCGACGAGACCGCCGCGGCGGTGGTGATGGGCGGGACCGAGGTGCTGTCGAACGTCGTGTCGAGTCAGATCGACTTGCACGCGGCGTTCGGTGGAGTGGTTCCCGAGATCGCCAGCCGGGCTCATGTCGAACTCCTCAACCCGATCGTCGCTCGCGCGTTGACCGAGGCGAACGTCGACCCGTCGCGCATCGACGCGGTGGCGGCAACCTACGGGCCGGGTCTGATCGGACCGCTTTTGGTGGGCGTTTCGGCCGCCAAGGCGTTGGCGTTCGCGTGGGAGGTGCCCTTCATCGGGGTCAACCACCTGGAAGCCCACTTGTACGCCGGTTTGCTCGACGATCCGTCGCTGCCGATGCCGGTGGTGGTTTTGCTCGTGTCGGGTGGGCACACCATGCTCATCGAGATGCGCGGGCCCGGTGAGTATCGACTCATCGGTCAGACCATCGACGATGCGGCCGGTGAGGCGTTCGACAAGGTGGCTCGATTCCTCGGGTTGGGTTATCCGGGTGGACCGGCGATCGACCGCCTCGCGCGTGAGGGTGATCCGACAGCGATCGACTTCCCGCGAGCCATGTTGCACGACGGCTTCGATTTCAGTTTCAGCGGTCTCAAGACCTCGGTGATGAATCACGTGCGCAAGAACCCCTCGGTGGCCACGGCCGACGTGGCCGCATCGTTCCAGGCCGCCGTCGTCGACGTGCTCGTGGCCAAGACACGCCGTGCGGCCGATCACGTTGGCGCGCAGGCGATGGTTCTCGGTGGCGGGGTGGCGGCCAATTCGTTGCTGCGCGAGCGCTTCGCCGCGGCCGGTGAGGTCGACGGGCGACGCGCACTCCTGCCCAGTCGTGAGATGTGCACCGACAACGCGGCCATGATCGGTGCGGCCGCTTGGTATCGCCTGCGCAGCGATGGCGCGATGCCGCTCGACACCGGAGCGTTCCCCAACTTGCGACTGACGGTGACATCGTGAGTGGGTTGCGGATCGGCTCGCTCGCCTTGCCGAGTCCGGTGGTGCTGGCGCCGATGGCCGGTGTCACCAACGCTCCGTTCCGCGCGTTGTGTCGCCGTTTCGCCCCGGGGCTCTTGTATGTGAACGAGATGGTGATGGCCACGGCGCTGGTTCATGGCAACGCCAAGACCGAGCGCATGGTCACGTTCGGACCCGACGAATCACCGCGCAGTCTCCAGTTGTACGGCAGCGACCCGAAAATGATCGGTGCCGCGGTCGATCGTCTCGCGTCGGCGGGCGCGGTCGATCACATCGACATGAACTTCGGATGTCCCGCGCAGAAGGTCACGCGCAAGGGTGGAGGCGCGGCTGTGCCGGCCAAACCCAATCTGTTGCGGGCCATCATGCGCGCCGCGGTCAGCGCCGCCACGCCGTACGGAATTCCGGTGACTGCGAAGTTCCGCATGGGAATCGACGATTCCATCATCACGTATCTCGACACGGGTCGCATCGCCGAAGACGAAGGCATCGCCGCGGTCGCGCTGCACGCGCGTACAGCCGAACAGCATTATTCGGGTGAGGCTCGGTGGGAGGCCATCGCGCGACTCAAGAGTTCGGTGTCGTCCATTCCGGTGCTCGGCAACGGCGACATCTGGACCGCTGACGACGCGGCGCGCATGATGCGCGAAACAGGATGTGACGGTGTGGTGATCGGTCGAGGTTGTCTCGGTCGTCCGTGGTTGTTCGGCGATCTCGTCGCGGCTCTCGGCGGAGCGCCGGCACCGGCCGCTCGCGATCTTGGTTTCGTCGCCGCGATCATGGCCGAGCACGTTCGGTTGCTGTCAGCTCATTTCCCGACCGATGACGCCGGAACCGATCGTGGTGTGCGCGACTTCCGCAAGCACGTGTCGTGGTATCTCACCGGTTATCCGGTGGGCGGTGAGATTCGCTCCCGCTTGGCCATGGCGTCGTCGGTGAGCGAAGTCGACGATCTGCTCGGTGAGATGTTGGCCGCCAACGGTTCCGATCTCACGGTGGTGGCCGGTGGTGAGCGCATTCGGCGCGGCAAGACCAACGGACCCATTCGTGTCGCCCTTCCCGATGGTTATCTCGATCACCTCGACGACATGTGCGTGCCCGACGACAACGACGTGATGGCTCTTTCTGGTGGATGACGGGGTCCGGTGGATGATGGGGTCTGGTGGATGAACCGGAGTCGCGACCATGAGTGATGTGATCCTCGGTTCGAGCTCGCCGCGACGACTCGACTTGTTGCGTGCGATCGGTGTCGAACCGCGCGTCGTCGTCCCTGACGTCGACGAGTCGGTTCAGACCGGGGAGTTGCCCGACCAGTACGTGCGCCGCGTGGCCTCGGCCAAGCTCGACGCCGTCATGCGCCAGGTGGGTTCGGTCGCCGTGGGCACCGTCGTGATGGCAGCCGACACCACCGTGGATGTCGACGGCGAGATCTTCGCCAAGCCCACCGACGCCGACGATGCCCGGCGCATGCTGCACACGCTGTCGGGGCGGGCTCACCTCGTCCACACCGGGTG
>VERK01000013.1 GCA_018882725.1 Actinomycetota bacterium
GATCCGGCGTCGATCACCAACATCGTCACGCACGGCGCGTATTCGCTGGCAGTGCCCACTCCCGACCACTTCATCCCGCTGCTGTACATCGCCGGCGCGGCAGCGGCATCGGGACACGGCGCCTCCACGTTGGTGGAAGGTTGCTCGATGGGTTCGCTCTCGATGACGAGTTACGTCGTCAACTGACGGTCAGGCGCGTCGGCGGCGCTGACGTTCCATGAGGCTGCACCAGTCCCATTGCGCACCGCCCATCGCGGTCACTTCGGCGAGCATCTGACCCACCATCGCGGTCACAGGCAAAGGAATGTTCATGGCTTCGGCCTCTTCGAGCACGAGACCGATGTCCTTGCGCATGAGCGTGGTGGAGAACCCGTAGTCGTACTCACCCGCGAGCATCTTCTCGGCCCGGTTGGCCATCTGCCACGATGCCGATGACCCCTGCAGCATCACGTGGATCACCTTCGTCACGTCGAGACCGGCGCTCTCGGCGAAGTCGAGACCTTCGGCGAGTGCTTGGCACAGACCCACCACACAGATCTGGTTGGTCATCTTCGTGATCTGGCCAGCACCCGAATCACCCATCAACGTGATGCGCGCCGCGTACGCCGCGATCACGGGTTCGACGTCATCGAAGGCTCGCTGGTCTCCACCCGCCATCACGGTGAGCGTTCCCTTGCGCGCTCCGTCGACGCCACCCGATACCGGTGCGTCGACGAACGATCCACCGGCAGCGGCAACACGCACCGCCACAGTGCGTGCGGCTTGCGCCGAGGTGGTCGAGTGATCGACCCACACGCGCCCCGCGGTCACGGCCGACTCGATGTCATCGGCAACCGCGAGCAACTCACGATCGGCTGGCAGCGACGTGATCACGACGTCGGCATCACGCACCGCATCGGTCGGCGACTTCGCCGCGCGACCTCCCACTTCGGACACGAAGCGATCAGCCATCCCTGGGACGGCATCGCACACCGCGACGTGATGACCTTTGCCCACGAGATGCGCGGCCATGTGCCATCCCATCCGACCGATTCCGATCACGGCAACCGAGCGGCTCATGCCGGAACTCCGGGTTGGCCGCGGTCGGCCAGTGTGAAGCCACCGGCCAATCGTGCGTGAACGCGTCCACCAATGGCCATAGCGAGAATGACCACCATCTCGTCGGGCTTGGGTCCATCGGGCACTCCGACTTCGATCGCGTCGTAATGACTGCCCACGTAACTCCAGTCGAGATGAGTGATCGGTACGTCGAGACGCGCGCCCATGCCGGCCACCTTCTTGGTGGACGGCACGATCGCCGTGCCCTTGCCGAGTGCGGCGCGCATGCCACCACCACCTGGGATGTGCCACATCGCGCCGTGTTCGATCTCACCGGCCGAACCGACGATGGTTCCTTTGCCGTAACCGTCGATCGCCGACGGGTCGCCGCCGAGGTGGCCGATCAAGATGTTGCCGAGTCGCTCGCCGAGCGCCCGCAGTTCATCAGCCGCTGGCGAGAGATCGACGACGTACCGACCGACGTACGGATTGGTCACGACAGCAGCCACCGCGCCCTTGACCGCCGGACGTTCGGGTGCCGGCCCGAGGTCGTGGTGGATCTCTTCCACCACACTGACGATTTTGCGAACGTTGAACAACATGAGAACCCCCCGCGTCGGAGTGGCCGACGCCACCGACAATCCTGCCACTCGGTGCTTCGTCGTCGGTAACGCGCTCCCCCACGGTCCGCCGTAGCCTGATTTCATGACAACCGTCGAACGTTCACACTTCGCGTTCGACAACACGTACGTGCGCGACTTGGCCGGGATGTACGAACCGTGGAAGGCCAATGTGGTGGCCGACCCTCGGTTGCTCGCCTTCAACGACGAACTGGCCGACGAACTCGGGCTCGACCCGTCGTTCCTCCGCTCCCCCGAGGGTGTGGCAGTTCTCGTCGGCAACGTGGTACCCGAGGGAGCCGAGCCGATCGCCCAGGCCTACAGCGGGCACCAGTTCGGCGGCTTCTCACCACGGCTCGGTGACGGTCGAGCATTGCTGCTCGGCGAGGTGATCGATGTTCACGGTCGGCGACGCGACATTCACCTGAAGGGTTCGGGGCGCACGCCGTTCGCCCGAGGCGGCGACGGCAAAGCTGCCATTGGCCCCATGTTGCGTGAGTTCATCATGGGTGAGTCCATGCACGCACTCGGTGTGCCGACCACTCGTGCTCTCGCGGTCGTAGCCACCGGCGAGTCGATCGCACGCGAGTCGTTACTGCCAGGAGCCGTGCTCACTCGCGTAGCGTCCAGCCATCTGCGCGTCGGCACCTTCCAGTACGCCGCTACGACTCACGATCGTGACCTTCTGAAGCGCCTCGCCGATTACGCGATTGCTCGTCACTACCCCGAGGTAGCCGGAGCGAGCAACCCGTACCTCGCGTTCTACGAGCGGGTGGTCGACACGCAGGCTGCTCTCATCGCGCGCTGGATGAACATCGGGTTCATCCACGGAGTGATGAACACCGACAACATGACGATTTCCGGCGAGACGATCGACTACGGGCCGTGCGCGTTCATGGATGCGTTCAATCCCGAGACGGTGTTCTCGTCGATCGACCATCAGGGTCGGTACGCATACGGCAACCAGCCGATGATCGGACAGTGGAACCTGGCCCGTCTGGCCGAGGCGATCGTGTACTTGTTCGACGACGACACCGACACGGCGGTGAAGATGGCCACCGACGTTCTGGTCTCGTTCAACGAGAGGTTCCACGGCTACTGGTTGGCGGGAATGCGTGCGAAGCTCGGGTTCGACGACTCGCAGGAAGGCGATGTCGACATCGTCAACGATCTCCTGGCGATTCTGCACGCCGAGCGGGTCGACTTCACGTCGTTCTTCCGCGCGTTGTCGCGTTCGCTACGTGGTGATTCGTCACGGCTCGATGCGCTCTTCCCCAACCGAATGGCTTTGCTGACGTGGATGCCACGATGGCGGGCACGCACGAACGGGGATCCGACGGCGGTTGCCGCACACTTGGACACGGTGAATCCGGTGTACGTGCCGCGCAATCACTTGGTGGAAGAGGCCTTGGCCGCGGCAACACATGGTGACTTGTCGGTGATGTCGACGTTGCTCGACGTGCTGGCCGACCCATTCACCGAGCGGTTCGAGGGTGACCCGCACATGGCCCGCTACGCCGAACCGGCTCCGGTGGACTACACCGAGGGCTACGCCACCTTCTGCGGCACCTGACCCGTGGTGCCTCTCGTCGAGGTGCTGGTGATGGGACAACTGTCGTCGACTCGGCTCATCGCGTAGTTCGGGACAAGTTCGTCGCACCACGCAGCCCAACCCACGCCATCGTGTCGTGCATGACCACGAAGAAGAAAGCAATGCTGCTCGGCTTGATCGTCGGCGGACTGCTCACGGCGCTGGCCACCGTGAGCAGCAGCGCACTCGCGACAGTCGCCCCCACGGACACCTCTGAACCGATGGATACCTCGGTGATCGCGACAGGTCCGAGCGACACCATCCCGCCGACGTCGCAGGATTCGGGAAGTTCGTCCGACTATCCCCCCGGTTTCGATGTGGTCGTCGAGCGAGTGCAAACGTCCGGGGCTCCCGACGCCGTGAAGGAGCGAATCCTCGATCGAATCGAGATCTTGAAGGAAAAGGCCGTTGCGTCGCCCCCGAGCCTCGGAGCACTCGGAGCACTTCTCGGGCGAACGGTCAGCGAAAGTCCGCTACGTGACCAGGTTCGCGATCAACTGCGTTTACGGGTCCAGGACTTCGACCGCCTCATGCAGTCGAGTGACACCGAGGGCGCCCGCGACGAAATCCGCCAGATCGTCAGCCGATACCGCGTCGAGATGTTGCTCTTGATCCAGGAACGAGTGCACACCCGTCTCGACAGCATCATCGCCCGTCTGCCCGAGCTCTCGGCGAAGGTCGATACGGAAGCCTGGCGGGAGAAGTTGTCGGGTCTCCGCAACGAAGTACTCGCAGCGACCGACTTGGCTGAGTTGCGACAGGTAATCGTGGAAGTGCGCTCCGCGTTGGGCGACCTGCGCCGCGAGATCAAGGGAAGTTGAGGAGACATCATGAAGAAGCACATCACCACTCGTATTGCGGCGACCGTTCTCGCGATTCTCGGCATCACTGCTCTGACTGCGTGCTCGGATGACGACTCGAAGACGTCGACCGACATCACTCATGACGTCGAGACTCTCGAGTCGGAAGTCGATTCACTCCTGGTCGAGATCGACGAAGTCGATACGATCGAATCCGTCTCGGCCGGCATCCTTTCCGACTGATCGCTTCGCGCTTCTGGTGGCGGCAGTCAGCCGATCTTCACAAATTGCCAACCACCCGTCTTGAGTCGTTGGATGATCGGGCCGAGCGCCGCCACCTGAGCAGCGCGGGAACCACTGCCGTCGTGGAGGAGGATCACGAGTCCCCGTCGGTCCTCTTCAGCCGAGCGGATCTGTCCGAGTATGCGACGAGCAATCTCCTTCGGATTCGTCTCGTCGATCGGAGCCGTTGCATTCCACATCACCCGCTGAAGCCCGAGTGATGAAGCAACTGTGTTCACACGATCGTTGTGCGAACCATACGGCGGTCGGAACGTTGTCGGTTTCCGACCCGTGGCGGCTTCGATCGTGTTCGAGCACGACGACAACTCCGCCAGCACCCGGTCGCTCTTGATGCGAACGAGATACGGGTGGTTCATCGTGTGGTTCTGAACGCTGTGTCCTCTCGCAGACGTCCGTGACACGACACTCTGGTTCTTCGAAATCAAGCGACAGATCACGAAGAAGGTTCCGGGCACCTGTTCTCGATCGAGAATGTCGAGTACTAAGTTGGTCGTCGTCGGGTGTGGTCCATCATCGAACGTCAGCGCGACCTGTCCGGGCCCGGGCCACGTCACGACCGGGGCGTCACGAATTGGATCGACCGGAGGCGGTGCCTCTGATGACGGCGGTACAGAGGCTCCAACCGACGATGCCCACACAGAACACACCGACAGGAAAACCAAACCGATGGCGAATCGGCGCGAAACACGAGACGCTTGTGTCACCAGAGATACCAAGCGACTTACAGCGTGTAGCGGTAGACGTTGGTGTCGCGTTGTTCGAACCCCATCCGCTTGTACAGCCGGTTCGCCGCCTCGCGCGACGGCCGCGACGTCAGGTCGACCGTGATCGCACCATTCGCTCGCGCATGATCGAGCGCGGCTCGATTGAGTGCCTCCCCCACACCGTGACCACGCGCCGACTCGTCCACCACCACGTCCTCGATCCACGCGCGCACACCCGTCGGAATTCGGAACATCGCCAACGTGAGCGACCCCGCGATCCGTCCATCCACCCGAGCCACGAACAGAGTGGACGCCTCCGACGCCACCAGTGCCTCCAACTCGGCCCGCGTGGGGGCGGGATTCGACCGCGACAACTGCGGAATCAGAACGCCGAACGCCTGCACCACCTCATCGGTCACTTCACGGCACACGGAGACAACAGCAGGCATCGATTGGTTCCTCGATCCGAAGTGTAGGTCGCACGTCCCATACCCTTCGCCCATGGATCAACAGGAACTCTCGGCCAAAGGTCGCGCGCTCGGCGCGGCACTCGAACCCGTCATCGGCCAGGTGTACTTCTCACCCGAATGCCACGCCAACTACGTCGCGCTCGGCTTTCAACCGAGCCCCGGCGAAATGAACGGCGTCGCACTGCCCGAAGGCGTCGCCTACTTCACGAGCCGCGGATCGCTCATGGGCCAGGTTCCGGGCGAACTCGTCGCTGCTGCCTTCGCCGTCTTCAACCCGGCCGTCGTCGTTCCGTCGGTACAAGCCGGGTGGAAGATCACCGATGCCGCGACCATCTGCGGTGCGCGTCGCGACGGTGCCATCGCGCAGCTCGAGCGCATCCTTGGTGCCAAGCCCGGTGGTGTCGCCAAAGCGCGCGCGATTCTTCAACGGGCCGTCGACGTGCTTCGTCCCGAAGGTCGGCCTCTCTTCGCCGGCACTCTCAGCCAGTCGGTTCCGTCCACCGATCTCGGCGCGTGTTGGCACTTCGGCGACATGTTGCGCGAATTTCGCGGCGACTCACACACTGCCGCGTGGATCGCCGCCGGCCTCGACGCCACCGAGATCGGACTTCTCACCGAGCTCTACTGGGGCCTGCCCCTCAAGTCGTACAGCCGTACCCGTGGGTGGAGCGAAGACGACTACACACGCGCGATCGATCGACTCGAATCGCGTGGCCTGCTGGCCGACGGCGACTTCACCCCGGCCGGGCGCGCCCTGCGCGAACAGGTGGAAGTGAGCACCGACGACCAGATGCGTACGGCCCTCACGGCGATCGGCTCCGACTTCGATCAGTTGATCGACATCCTCGGGCCCTGGAGCCGCGCGGTTCAGCAGATGAAGGGATATCCCGCCTCGGGTCCGCACGAATTGGCCGAGGCTGCGAAGCGACGCTGAGTCGCCGAACCTGTCAGACTGACGACATGATCCTCTCGTCGCTCACCACCACTCGCGCCGACTTCGCGCGCGAAACCGGATGGGACCCCAAACCCGAAGGCTTGTGCCGCGGAGAAGTGTGCGTTCCCGCACCCGGTGCTCTCGACGGTGACACCGTCGACGTGAAGGTCGCCGCCGACCGACTCGGTATGCCACTCGTCCACGACGAGCTTCACGGCGTGTGGTCGCTCGGTCCGGCCACATTGGGCGGACGCGCACTCACCACTGCTGTCGCGGCCGATCCCGATCTCGTCGACTTCTCCGGTAACAACTTCAAACTCTCGTCACTGCGCGGCAAGAAGATCGTCTTCGTCGCGTGGTCGAGTTATTGAGGTTGCCGCACCAGCCTGCCCGGGTGGCAGGCGCTTCACACCGAAATCGAAAGCAAGAACGCCGTCGTCGTCACTGTTGCGCTCGACATCGAACC
The DNA here is from genome assembly GCA_018882725.1 of Actinomycetota bacterium. Taxonomy (GTDB): domain Bacteria; phylum Actinomycetota; class Acidimicrobiia; order Acidimicrobiales; family Ilumatobacteraceae; genus Casp-actino8. The sequence continues at coordinate 6,927 of VERK01000013.1, forward strand.
CGATCACGCTCGTCCATGGTCGGAAGCTGGAAAGCCCACGCATCCGTGCGTCGTCGATACCACTCACGCCACTGGTTCTCTCTTCGGATTCACCAACATTCCGATGGCGGTCTGGATCGACGAAGATGGCAATCTCGTGCGCCCAGCCGAATCGGCCTCCATCGAACGCAGTCCGCTTCGCGACATGGAGGTTCCGCCCGGACTACCCGAGCGCCTCGACGCGATGTACCGCGCAGTGAAGGCAATCCCCGATGACGCCGATGCGTATCGCGCCGCCATCCTCGACTGGGTCGACAACGGAGCCAAAAGCCAGTACGCGCTCACTCCCGACGAGGTGATCGAGCGGAGCCAACCCCACGGCAATGACGAAGCCCGTGCGGCCGCCTGCTTCCAACTCGGCGAGTACTTGCGTCGCACGGTTGGCCACGACGCCGCCATCTCGTGGTGGCGCGAAGCCCACCGTCTCCACCCGAAGAATCTCACCTACAAGCGTCAGGCCTGGACGCTCGTCACAACTGCGCAAGGTGCCACCGAAAACGATCTGATGCAGGGCCCGAACGAGGTGTACGAGAGCAACCTCCTCGACGACGTCCTCGACGCCGGTGGATTCGGAGCGTTCCTCGTCCGTCCGCAACTCTGACGAGTAGCCTCGGTCCAATGGCCGAGCTCGAGCACGTCCGGTGGATTCGTCGACCGGAACTGCGTCGCCCGTACATGGTCGCGGCCTTCACGGGATGGAACGATGCCGCTGACGCCGCCAGTTCGGCCGTGAAGCATCTCGTCGAATCGATGAACGCCACACCGTTGGCCGAGATCGACCCCGAGGAATTCACCGACTTCGCCACCATCCGCCCGCACGTTCGCTTGAACGACGGTGGCAACCGTCAGATCGTGTGGCCGACTGTGAGCATGTGGACCGCCGACGCCGGCGATCGGGACATCATTCTCGTTCTGGGTCCCGAGCCGGCACTCCAATGGAAGTTGTTCTGCAAGCAGATCGTTGGTGTGGCGCAGACCTACAAGGTGAGCACGATCGTGTCACTCGGCGCGCTCTTGGCCGACGTTCCGCATCGTCGCCCCACGCAGGTTCTCGGCACCGCCGCCGATCAAGCCGCGATCGATCGCCACGATCTGCGTCGCAGTCAATACGAAGGACCAACCGGCATCGTCGGCGTGTTGAGCGACTCCTGTCATCGCGCGAGCATGTCGAGCATCTCACTGTGGGGGGCCGTACCGGCCTACGCCGCACAGATCGCCTCGCCCAAGGCCGCCCTCGCTCTCGTCGAGCGACTCAGCGAAATTCTCGACGTCGATCTGCCCACGGTGTCACTCGTCGAGTCGGTCGAGGCCTACGACGCACAAGTCGATCAACTCATCGCCAACGACCCGTCGCTCACGCGGTATCTCGAGCGCATCGAAGCGCTGGGCGACGACGATGACGATGAGTACGAATTCGATGACGATGATGACGACGACATCGAACTCTTGATCGACGAGGAAGACGGGGATTCGGCGCTTCCACCCGACGATCGTCCGCGCGACGACACTCCGCTACCCGACGGTCCGGTCGACAGCGATGCTCTGATGGCTGAAGTCGAGCAGTTCTTGCGTAGTCAGCGCGACGACTGAGTCGCGCGCAGCATCACTGTTCGCCGTTGCGCCACACCGGCGAACGCGGTGGATCGAACGTTGCCGGGCCACTGCTTCCGGCAATGGCGGCGAAGGCCATCGGGCCCCACCACTGAGCACCCGCGGTCGGTTCGGGTAACCCTTCACGACCGAACCAACCGATTCCACTCGTCTCGAGAGGGTGACCCTGGAGGTCGCCGCCCACCGCGCGACAGTGGAACAGGAGCATGTACATACCGAATCGGCTGAAGCCCATGCGTTGGCCGTCGACGACGCCGAGCAGTTGCACCGGCTCGCATTCGATGCCAGTTTCTTCGTGTACTTCCTTGATGGCGACTTCAGAAGGTGAATAGCCCACGTCGGCCCAACCCGTGGGATACAACCACACTCCCGAATCGGGTCGTCGCACCAGCAAGATCTCACCGTCGTCGTTCCCGACGATCGCGCCGATGGCCACTTTCGGGGTGACGTAACCCGGGACTCCTTCGCCGATCGACTCCATCCATTCCTGGACGAAGTGATCCTGTTCACGTCGAACCTCGAGCGCCTCGTCGGCGGCAGCCTTGATGTCGGCTGCGACATGGAGCACTTCTTCGTAACGCTCGCGTTCGTACAGGTTCTGCGTGAAACCCATGCCGGTGCGCGCGATCCCGGCCAACGTCTCGCTCCAGCGCACGAGATCGCGCGTGAAGTCGGTGGGTGTCGCGTCGGACATACCGACACGGTACTACTGGTTCAGCGCGTGGGCGAGGGCGTCAAGGTGTACAGAATCGCCCGCTCGACCTCGGATCGGTGGAAGGCATCCACAAGCTTCGTTCCCGACGCCGAGCGCACGTAGAACGAGTCGACCACTTCGTCGCCGATGGTCTGCACCGTCGCGTGCCGAATGTCCAAACCCACCTCGGCCATGGCCTTCGTGATGCGATGCAGCACCCCGAGTTCGTCGGGCGCCCGCACTTCGATCACGGTTGCGTTCGACGATGCTTCGTCGAAGAACGTGACTCGCGGTGACGCCAACGCTCCAGCCGAGCGACGACGACGCTTGTACGTGAGGGCTCGTTCGGCGAGCCGCGCTTCGATCGCCAACTCGCCGCGCAGAGCACGCTCGAGATTCTTCACGATCGGTTCCCATTCGATCGGCCCGTGCGTCGGGATCTGAACCGTGAAGCGCGATGCGGCCATGCCCTGTTCGTCGGAGTGCGCTTGCGCACCGAGAACACCCAGACCGTGCAGGGCCATGACACCGGCGACACGGCTGAACGTTCCGGGTCGGTCGGGTGAGACCACGGTGACCGCATCGGCTGATGTGGCAACTCGGATCTCGCCGGTGGCCATCAGCGCCAAGACCTCGGCGTCGGGGAACAGTCGCCATTGCACGTCATCGACTGCACCGCCACCAAGAACGGAGTGCGTCCGGCTCACGAGTTCGGAGACCAACTCGGCTTTCCACGATCCCCAGGCCGATGTGCCGGTGGCCAAGCTGTCGGCCTCGGTGAGCGCGTGCAACAGATCGAGAACCAACGGTGACTTCACGGCCTCGGCGACGAACTTCGCGGTGGCCGGATCACCAAGGTCGCGACGAGTAGCGGCATCGGCAAGCGTGAGGTGGTGCTGAACCATCGTCTGAACGACCACGACATCGTCGGGCGACAGACCGATGCGCGGACCGATTCGGGCGACGAGTTCGACACCAACATCGGTGTGATCGCCGGGATAACCCTTGCCGATGTCGTGAAACAGCGCACCGAGCACCAGGAGGTCGGGGCGCGACACACGATGTGCGAGGTCGCTCGCGTTAGCCGTTGCCTCCCACAAGTGCCGATCGACGGTGAAGCGGTGATACGCGTTGCGCTGCGGACGGCTGCGATTGGGTGCCCATTCCGGAAGGATCTTCACCCACAACCCGCGTTGATCGAGCGATTCGAGAACCGGGATCGCGTCGTGGCCGGTGAGCAACAAGCCGACGAGATCATCGACCGCGCCGGCTGGCCAGGGTGTAGTCATGGCCGGACTCGACTGGGCCAGGCGATCGAGAGTCGGACGATCGATTCGCGTGCGTTGGCGAGCCGCTGATGCCGCGACGCGCAGCAACAACGACGGGTCGGATGCCGGGTCGACGTCGTCGGCCAGATGAACCTCACCGTGTCGCAAGATCACACCCGGCGCAAGGAGACGATCAGGTTCGTGTTTCGCGCCGGTTGCCGACACTCGCGCCCAGACCTCGTCACCGACCCACGAAACCGAACGGCCGGCGTTCGACAGCGCGGCGGCAAGTGCGTCGGCGTTCGGATATCCGCACGCAGTAGCCACCGCATCTTGATCTTCGAGGTGGAGAACCTCCACCGCACGACCAGCGTGACGGTGCAATGCCACGCGAATCGACATCAAGACATCACGACCAGCATCGAGGGACGCCCGATCGGAACGAGAGATCTCCACGCCCGCCGCCTCGGCCCACACCAAGGCATGAATGTCGCGAAGGCCGCCGTAACCCTCTTTCACGTTCGGCTCGAGCAAGAACGCCACCTCGCCATTTTCGGCCTGCCGAGAACGAACTCGCTTCATCAACTCGGGCAGGCGATCCTTCGACGCCTTCCAGACGCGTGTCGCCGCATCAAATAGCTCTCGTGTGAGCTCTTCATCGCCCGCGATGTGGCGCGACGACAGCAGTGCGGTCGCCGTGTCGAGCTCGGTCTTCGCGACCTCGAGTACTTGCTTCACGGTTCCCACCGAATGCCCGAGCTTCACCCCCGCATCCCAAATCGGGTACCAGATCTTGGAAGCGATCTCGTCGATGTTCTTCACCCCGTCGTGCAGCAGCACGACATCGAGATCACTGAACGGTGCGAGTTCACCGCGTCCGTATCCACCGTTGGCGACGAGAGCGCAACGCTTCGACAACCTCTGACCGTCCACGGCCGACGACCACAGGTCGACCAGCCACGCATCGGTCACTCGGCATAGTTCGCGCGTGAAGCGAGTTCCCCGCAACGACGGATCTTCGAGAACGGCGCGTCGAGCCATGAGCTCATTCTTTCGGTCCTCCGAGGGGGTCACGCCACGGGATCAATGGATCCGGCGTGAATTCACACCGGCGAAACACTTCAGGCGGCCACTTGATCGAGGAATGCCTCGAGCTCACGCAGATTGGCGCCGAAGTCGGGGTCATGAAGCCGATAACGAGTCGGACCGGAGTCGACGATGTCGAGGCTCACCCGATCGAGTCCCACTTCATCGGCACGTGCTCGCAGGAGCCAGGCCTGCTCCACCAGCACGACGTCGTCGTCGGCGCCGTGAATGGCGTACACCGCCGGGTCACGCGCATCCAGCCATTCGAGAACCGAACCCCGGCGCATCTCCGGTACCGAGCACGCGAGCACGAACGGATCGGGGGAATCACATCCGTACAACATGTTGACGATCCATCCCGCAGCCCACCACGGATCGTCGCTGAAAGCGTTCACATCGAGAATCGCCGCGATGGTCACCACGGCATCGGGGCGCGACGACTGTGCCCGTAGTTCGGGGGGCAGCGTCGGATCGACCAAGAGAGGTCGCATGTCGCCGAGGGCGACGGCAGCAGCAAGATGACCACCGGCCGAATGGCCCGACATCACGAGTCGATTCGGATCGATGCCCAACGAAGAGGCCTGAGACCGCACGAATCGCACCGCACGATCGACATCACGAATCGGTTCGGGAAAGAGCACACCCGGAGTGAGCCGGTAGTCGACCGACACGAACACCCAACCGCGACGAACCTGCGCCTGCGCCAAGTAAGCCGCGTCACGGCGCGACCCGCCGTGCCAACCGCCTCCATGCACGTGAACGATCACGGGGCGTCGGTCGCTGGGCGACCAACCGGCCGGCGTGTACACATCGAGAACTTGTTCGTCGTCGGGGCCGTACGCGAGGGTCCGGGCCGGTGAGCCGACCTCGGTCATCCACGTCTCCAACCGCTCGTCGGCCGACGGATTCCGGGTCTCGCAAGCCGACGCGAGCAGCACCGTGCTCAGCGCGATGACAATTCGGGAGATGAGGCGCTGACGAAGCACTTCACAATCGAACTAGCAACACGGGAACTTCGCGATATCGGGCTCGGCGTCATCCGTCACGATCACCCGGTAACGGTCACATCGGTCACATTCGATCGCGCCGGCGGGTGATCACGGTGGCCGCCTTCCAGGCTCCCCACTCGAGACCCACTTCGGCGAGAGATTCGTCGATGTCGACCCACGTGGCCGGGCACAGCCCGAAATCATCATCGGGGAATGAACGCTGTTGGAACTCGTCACGCTCGACTCGTTGTGCTCCGAGGTCGCGCAACACGGCCGTGATCGGATCGGTCGCCGAACGAATGATCTGCAGCGGATTGTGTCGCTGCTCGAGGACATCGGTCTCGAACAAATGGCGTAAACGATCAAGAGCCGTTCGGGCCGCGTCACCGATCACAGCGTCGCGTCGATGCACATCCACGCGCGGAACCATGTTCTGATCGCTGACGACTCGATCGAATGAACGTCGCAACCACGGCTCGAGCGAACCGCTCAGCGCGTCGAACAGCCTCTGCGAATACTCGTCCACCAGATCAGGAAAGCAGGAAGTTTCCGAATTGCCACGGGTCGCTGACATCAGCACCGTGGGGAGCAGTTCGCCACCGCGAGAAAACGTCTCGCCCGTTCGCCACGGGATTCCACGACGACGGACCAGACCAGATGGTCCCGAGATAAGGCCGAGCAACATCGAGTACCTGACGCCAGGGCAATTGGTCGGGCACACACAGACCTCGCGCAGGATCAGTGATCATCCACTCGATCGCGCCCATGATCGATGCGGCCACCTGCAAGGTCGTGGCGTTCTGTCCCGAGACGTGACGCCGAGCCTCTTCGATCGATAGTTGCGTTCCCGTCCACCACGCACCGTACGGGTGGCCCATGAGCAAAACGCCCAATTCGTCTTCGCCGTGGGTTATGTCGTCGTTCATGACACGCCGCTCGTCTTGCACGACCCACTGGCGACCGAGCAATTCGTGAACACTCGCGATCGCAGAGTCGGTCGGGCAATACGCATAATGAACAGTGGGCCGATGAAGAAGGCGGCCTTCGCCGTCGAACGAAGACAGATGCTCCGACAGCGTGAATGCCTCGCCGTGTCGGATCACCATCCCGATGATCGGACCCCCGTTCGGCACCCACGACCGCACTCGCGTCTCGATGCCTGAGCGCGCCAAACAGATCTGATTACGGGGCCCGTCGCCAATGTGTTCGTACGCATCGATCGGGAGTGTGCGTTCGTGCGTGCCCCAGCCGATCTCAGCCGGCGCGATTCCTTCTTCGTAGAGACCTTCGATCGACCAGGTGTTGACGAACTCGTTCGGCTTCTTCGGAGTGACACTCACCTGAGTATCACGCTCGGAGATGTGGATCACCTTGGTCGACGTGAGACGACAGAGTGTGGCGAAGTCATCGCTCTCGAGCGCAGCTCCGAGCGCCGAACGATCACCCAGTCCATCGGCAATCATTCGCTGGCCGATTTCCCACAGTGCCTGCTTCGCGAAGTGGCTCACAAGGCCCGGATTCGCACCGTGCTCCACCACGCCGCTCGGACCTGGCTCGGCCCAACTCTTCTGCAGGGCCCGCAACTTCATGTGCCGGACGTAGAGGGTTCGATCACGCGGGTCAATGGAGTCGACGTTGTCGTACGGGTTCCACTCCTCGACTGACGTGTCGAGGTAGTGAACTCCGTGTCGATGGCACCAATCGACGATCGTGCAGGCATCGATGTTCCACGCCAGGTTCAGCAGAATGTCACCCGGGCCGACGCGACGAGTCAGTTCGGCATCGAGATTTTCGCGAGTGATGCGAAGGTTCTCGTACGAGATGCCCGAGTCGATCAACGCTCCGAGACGTGACTCATTGGGCTCGAATTCAAGTACCGAGATCTGCGAAGGCTCGAAGCCGCGATCTCGGACGAGGAGGGGAACGGTGCATTGACCAACCGCCCCGAAGCCGAGGACGAGTACTCGCCGCAGTGGCACAGGATCCATCGATCAACTCCTTGAATCAGCGGTCGCCCGCTTCCGACAGGGCTTTGAACCCTAGTCGGCCAAGACGGCCCGACCACCGGTTTCACGAACAACCCGCACGACGATGGGAGACGTGGCCGGCGCACAACGATGCTCGCCCGTTCGCACGTCGAATTGCGCTCCGTGTACCGGGCACGTGATGGTCGTACCCCTCAAGCGTCCTTCGGACAGTCGCGCATCGCGGTGAGAACAGTTGTCGTCGAATGCGTACAACTGGCCATTGACTCGACACACCACCACGCCATGCTCACCGACATCGGCGAACACTCGCATGGCGCCGTCGCGGAGGTCGGTCAGATCACCCAGATCGAGGTCGTTCATGTGGGGTCGGCGGTGAAGCCACCGGCGCGTAGATGATCACGAACCCGTTTCTGCAGGTGCCGAGCTCGTACCTCTTGGTAGTTGCCGAGGGTCTGGCCCTTCTTTCGGCTCGACCGGAACCCACGGGTCTGCGCCTTCATGTTCGACGTGTCCTGGTCGTACACACGGCCCAACGGGCCGAGGCCCGACGCCACGGTGTAACTGTCGTCCACGTCGAGTTCGATCACCTCGGGCGGAGGCGGCACCTCGCCGTGGGCCGGACGAGGCCGCAGGATCAACAAGTCGAACCAACTGACGTCGATGTCATCGGCGTCAGGTCGGAACCGGTACACCATCGGCAACGAGAGTCCGGGGAAAAAGAACGCATTTGGGAAGACGAAGTACTCGATCGAGTCGAGAGTGATCGACTCGCTCAGATGGGTGAAGTCGTGGCCGTACCGCGAACTCATGTCGCGCTGCACGATTTTCGCCCATGCATCACGGGCCCGCATTCCTTCGGGCAATTTCGGTCGCGACTCGGCGGGAACACCGCGCAACATGTTCGCGAAGATCTCTTCTTCCGATCGCGGCGAGGGTCGCTGCGGTGAATCGAGCGCGATCGTGTGAATGAAACGGCTGACGTTCGGAGGAAACACGTCGTACTGCGTAGTCACCTCGTCACCCAATTGGCCCGAGGCGTGAGTCTCACGCACGTGATACGCCTCGAGAAAGGCTTCGATTGCTGCCTTCCAGTTGCACGGCAACTTCTTGCGTACATGAGTCTCGATGTAGCGATCTTCGAAGCCGAACTCGGTGAAGTGATCGGTCAACACTCCGACGTACGACGACAGTGGTTCGGCGTCGGGGTCGAAGTTGATCCAGACGAAGCCGGAGAACACTTCCACGGGAAGGCGAGGTAGACGATGCGTGTCGTCGCCGACGTGTGGAAAATCCCAACGATCAGGCAAGTCGACGAGTTCTCCGTCGAGGGACCACGTCCAACCGTGGAACGGACACTTCAATTGGTTGGCGAAGCCGCACGATCCCGGCGGCCGCAGTTGTGTGCCACGGTGCATGCACGCGTTGTAGAACGCGTTGATCGCGCCGTCTTCGCCACGAACGATGAGTGCCGAATGAGGACCCACGTCGTAGACGTAATAGTCGCCGGTCTCGGGAATGTGGTCGACGTGGCACGCCCACTGCCACGTCTTCGACCACATGTGATCGAACTCGGCCCGGAAGTACTCCTCCGACGTGTACACCGAATACGGAATGTCGTCGTCTCCGAGATACGCCGGTGCCTCCACCAGCAACGGCCAGGGTGGCCGCGTCGGATCGGCCAACAACTGCTCGTGCAGCGTCGGGCCCGGAGCGCGCGCCGACCCCTTCTGGTGGTTCACTCCCCCGTCAGCCACAGGCGAACCCTAGGTCAATCCGCACGGCTCCGACGACCGCACTCAGACGTCGACGATCTCGACGCGCACCCGCTTGTTGCCTTTGCCCTTGTTCTCCACCTTCACGACCTTGATTCGGCCGACGTGTTTCGTGGAATGAACATGTGTTCCACCATCGGCCTGCTTGTCGAGACCCACGATGTCGACCACCCTGATCTCGGGCACCGACTCCGGGATCAGGCTCACCTTGGTGCGAATCAGATCGGCATCCTGCAGAGCAGTGTCGCGCGGTAGAAACTCGACGCGGATGGGGCGATCCGATGCAATCTCGGCATTGACGAGTTCTTCGATGCGCTGTGCGAATCCCTCCGGAACCGGGTCGAACTCAAAGTCCATCCGCGCGCTGAGTGGTTCCATGTTTCCGCCCGTTACCGGGACCTTCCATTCGTTCCAGATCACCCCACACAAGATGTGCATCGCGGTATGCGTTCTCATGAGTTGGAAACGTCGTTCGTCGTCCACTCGTCCCGACACCGTCGTGCCCACGGCTGGAACGTCACCGTCCAGTTCGTGCCACACCCACGAGAAGGTGCCGTCCGGTGACGAGCCCTTTCGGACGTTCACCACGCGCGCACCGGCGAGAGTTCCGGTGTCGTGCGGCTGACCGCCACCGGTTGGATAGAACGCCGTGCGATCGAGGGCGACCGACGAACCATCGACACCCACCACCAGCGCGTCGAAATCGCGCACATCTGCGTCACGCAAGTACACGAGATCGGTGTCACTCTCGAATCCAGCCATACCACAGTGTCGCCGATCCGTTGGCTTGGATTCGACTCGGCTCGACGATGGCCGTCGTAGGCTGGGCCTGATGCGTCGATCGATGCGGTGTTCTCTCGCGGCGTTCGCGTGCAGCCTGGCCGTGGCCGCCTGCGGTGGCACGACTACGACCGCCCCAGTCGACTCCGAACCGCCTCGCACCACCACCATCGCACCGCGTCTGAGCGACGGAGTCCTCCGCATCGGGCTCCTCGTTCCGCGATCGGGTCCGGGCGCAACCATCGGCGAGCCTCTCGTGGCGATCGCCGAAGCGGCCGTGCGTGCCATCAACGACAGTGGTGGAGTCAACGGAGTACCCGTCGAGCTGTTCGTCGAAGACGAAGGTGGAGATTCAGCCACCGCGCTTGCGGCCATCGACACTCTGATCACCGGCGATTCGGTCGATGCTGTGATCGGCCCGTTCTCGTCGTCGGTCGCACTGTCGACACTCCCCACTCTGCTCGCCGCCAACGTGGGTGTGTGTTCTCCCGCGGCCACCACCGCATCTCTCACCAACTTCCCCGACCGCGGAATGTTCGTTCGCACGAGCCCATCCGATTCGCTCGCTGCGTTAGCCATGGCTCAAGAGGTGGCCCGCACCGGTATTCGGTCCACCGCACTCGCCTACCCCGACGACCCGTTCGGCCGCGACTTCGCCACCGACGTACGCCGAGCCCTTGGCCTCGAAGGAATCGCCATCGTCTCGGAGATCCAGTACGACCCAGGTGACGACGACTACTCCGAGGATGTTGCGACTCTGACCGACGGATCAGTGGTCACGCTGATCGGCGACGAAGAGAGCGGAGCGCGATTCCTGTCGACGACTCTCACGACGTTCACCGACACCACCGTCGTCGTCAACGACGCGTTGGCTCGCGCCGACTTGTCGTCGGATCCGATCATGGAGACCGATGGGCGGGCTGCCATCACCGGAGTCGCGGTCGATGCGGCGGCTGGCTTCGACGATCTGTACGCCACATTGCAGAAGGCCGGACTCGAACTACCACCCGCTCCGCTCGGCCCCAACGACAACCCGTTCACCGAGCCAGACGTCGTACCGATCCCGTTGGCCACGGCCACGGTCGATTGCCTCAACCTCGTCGCGCTGTCGGCCTTGGCCACCACTTCCGACGATGCACTCGTCTTCATGAATGAAGCGATCCCCACCAGTCGCGGTGGCTCGGCCTGCATCACATTCGACGAATGCGCCGGTTTGATCGCTTCCGGACTCAACATCGACTACAACGGACCTACTCGACTCCTGGCTCTGAGCCCGAACGGCGATCCATCGATCGCCACGTTCGTGACATTCGGATTCGACCCCTCGGGTAAGGCCGAGTACCGCACGGAAATCGGAGTCGTCAGCGCACCCTGACGCTCCGCGTGAATCAGCCCGGGCTGTAGCGAACGGCCTGCGGACCCCGCGCGAACCCGTACAGCACTAGACCGGCGCGCTTGGCGGTCTGCACCGCCAGTGCGGTAGGAGCGCTCACTGATATCAACGTGCCGAATCCGGCCGCCCACGCCTTCTGAACCATTTCGAAACTCGCTCGGCCCGACACGAAGAGACCGAGCTCACCGGCTGGCAACTTCTTGTCGAGCAGAAGATGACCCACCACTTTGTCGACGGCGTTGTGTCGACCCACGTCTTCACGAACGACGAGAACGTTGCCGGCGGCGTCGAATGCGGCCGCCGCATGCACCGCCCCCGTCTCGTTGAACAATGCCTGGTCGCCCAATACCGCGTCGGGAATCGAAAGAACGACGCTCTGATCGATACGCACGACCGAGCCTGATTCGAGCGGCATCAGGCGGGCACTCAACTCGTCGATCGACTGCGAGCCGCACACACCACAACTCGACGATGTGTTACCGAGTCGCGGTGTGGGCACCGGGGCACGGCCTCCGGTCTCGACTGTGACCACGTTGAAGTTGCTGTCGACCGCCGATCCGTTCGCACAGTAACGAACACCAGTGACGGGGAAGTCGGCGAGCAACCCATCGCCGTGGCAGAAGCCAACGGCGAGCTCGTAGTCGTGACCGGGTGTACGCATGGTGGTGGCCACCACGTTGCCGTCGAGCTGAATGGTCATGGGCTCTTCGACCACGAGTTGATCGGGGACACGTCGGTCGCGATCACCGTCGATCTTCACCACGAGAACCGTGTCGGTCCGCTTCCGAGCCATGCACCCAAGGCTACGGTTCGACTCGTGGCGGACAGCGAGAAAACACCCGACGACTCGTGGGAACTCGTGCGTCCGTCGGGTCAGCCCACTGTCCCGATGAACCCCGTTCATTACGCCAAATCACCGTCTTCGGCTGTCACCGGCTCCGACCCAGCGGCACTCTTCGGAGCATCCGACGAATCACGCGGCCTCAATCGGCCCAATCGTCAGAACGGCACGCCCTTCATGGTCGGACTCATGTCGTTCGTGGGAATGGTGATCGTTGGTTTGGTTCTGGTGTTGGTGTTCGATGGCGGGCAGCAGACAGCAACACCCATCACTGCTCCGGTGTTGTCGTTCGGTCCGCAGAGCACCGCCGAGACCGTGCAGCCCGCCACCACCCCACCGAGCTCACTCGTCGCAACAACGACTCCAACCCGCATCACCACGACGACCGTACCCATCGCTGGCGCTCCCCTCGTCGACTCACTTCTCACCGCCGGACCCGATGGCGTCTACGCCGTCGACCCGACTGGGAAGACTCGCCTGATCGATGGTTCGTACGAGCGAGCCTTCGCCCTGTCGAGCGACTCGTTCCTCGTGCAACCGGAAGGCGACACTGCCGTCGATCCCGACGAGACGAGCATCTATCTCGTCGAGGGTGATGCCGTGCCGAAGAAGGTCATCGCACCCGAACCCGGTGTGGACGAGTGGCTCACCTTGCACGACGTGATCCGACGCGGTGGTGACTGGTTCGCACTGATCTCCGCGCGCAGCGGCACCGGACCCGAAGACACCACGATCAGTATCCGGCTGGTGGGTGTGTCGAGCGGAAGTGACATCTCGTTCGGCGAGATCGCCGGCTGGGAGACCAGCCTCGGTCGACTCTCACTCGGCAACGGGAACGTGGTCGGCGAAATTCGAACGGTCAGCAGTCACTCGCCATTGTTCCTCGCCCTCGACGGGGCCGAGTCGCTCGAGCCCACGCCGCTCGGTCTGGCCGAAACGTACGACGACTGCAACGTGTGCCCACGTGCCTTCGCAATCGACGACGGCGGTCAACGACTGGCCTGGATCGAAGGCGACGTCGTGGTCGTCATCGATATCGCCACCACCGACCGGCTGGCCACCTTCACCCTCCCCGATGGAACCGGTGCGGTGATCGACTCACTCGAACTCGGTCGATCGTCGATCGTGATGAATCGCCGCCAGTTCGCCAATCAACCGATGCTGGCCGCCTGGATCATCGACGGCGACGGCAACATCGCGACCGCACCCGTCTCAGGCTTCTCGTTGTTCAACGTGCGCTGAGGGCAGAACCGATCGCACGCGCGATGTTCGACGGCGCGGAGGGATGCATGGCCAAGAACAGACTCGGCTCGGTCAGTTCGAGTTCGACGATCACCGGACCGTCATCGGTGGGCAACAAGTCGATGCGCGCATACAACAACGTTCCGAACCGTTGATCGAGCCAGGCCAACGCGCGCTCACCCAACGCCAACTCGGCCACTGACGGCTCGCGGGGGTCGATACGTTCGCGCGCGAACAGATCACCGGCCACATCCTTGGGGGCCGAGAGCAACGGACCCTTGGCGAACGCGTGGCTGAACGCGCCGCCCATGAACACCAATCCGGTCTCGTCGTCGGAGTCGACCCGCGACAGATAGGGCTGAACCATCACACTGCGTCCCGAACCGAGGAGGCCACGCACGTGCCGAATCGCCGACGCCGACTCGTCGTGTCGTTCGGTGTCGTTACTGCCCGCGCTCACGCACGGCTTCACGACCACGTGTCCCGACTCGAGAAGCGTCTCGACACGCGACATCCACTCATCACCCGAGGACGGCTCGACGAACACGGTGGGAACGATGGGCAATCCAGCCGCCTCGGCCTCGAGCAGGTAGTGCTTGTCGGTGTTCCAGCGCAACACGGCAGCCGAGTTGGCCAACACACTCAGACGATCGACGCGATCGATCCAGGCGTGAAAGTCGTCGAGGCGCCGGTGGTAGTCCCATGTCGAGCGGACCACAGTCAGCGCGCACGATGCCCACGTGGCGTCGTCGAGATCGTCGTCCCATGCGAGTTCGCGCCACGCGATGTCGGCGTCGTCGAGCGCTGCTTTCAGCAACGGCATGTCGTCGTCGATTCCCCACGCCGCGCGTGAGGTCACCAATGCAACAGGACCCCGGGTCGCCCCGGGGTCCTGTCGTGAACTGCTGTGAGTGGAGAGAATCAGAAGTCTTCCATGCCGCCACCGGGCATAGCCGGGGCGTCCTTCTCGGGCTTGTCGGCCACCACGGCTTCGGTGGTGAGGAACAGCGCAGCGATGGATGCGGCGTTCTGCAGAGCCGAACGCGTCACCTTGGCGGCGTCGATCACACCGAGCTTCACGAGATCGGTGTACTCGCCGGTGGCTGCATTGAGGCCCTCGGCACCCTTCAGGTTGCGTACCTTCTCGACGACGACGCCACCCTCGAGACCGGCGTTCTCGGCGATCTGCTTGAGCGGAGCCTCGAGTGACTTGGCGACCAAGCGAGCACCGGTTGCCTCGTCACCGCTGAGCTTCTCGACCGCGGCGAGAACCGCGGCCTGCGAACGGAGCAACGCGACTCCGCCACCGGGCACGACACCTTCTTCGATGGCTGCCTTGGTGGTGCTCACCGCGTCTTCGATGCGGTGCTTCTTCTCCTTGAGTTCGACTTCGGTGGCGGCTCCGACCTTCAGCACGGCCACGCCACCCGACAACTTGGCCAGACGCTCCTGGAGCTTCTCGCGGTCGTAGTCGGAATCGGTGTTGTCGATCTCGGTCTTGATC